>JALTMS010000503.1 GCA_027001345.1 Acidobacteriota bacterium
ATCATCACTTGCCGGCGCATCACATCGGCGACATAGAGCGTCCCGTCGTCCGCGAAGACCAGGCCAGCGGGCTTGGAGAGCTTTCCGCCCGCCTGATCGCCGATCGGTTCGAACAGACCCTGCTCGAGATCGATCTTGATCACCGTACGCAGTACGGAATCGGCGACGTAGATGATGCCGTCATAGACGTCGACGCCTCGTGGACGCTGGAAGCCCTTGAGGGGAGTGTCGCCGAGCAGCACCGCGGTCAGACCACGTCGCGCACCCGGCAGATCGGCATCGGTCGAAATCGCCTCGAGAAACTGCAGTCGAGGCGGATCGGGAGGCGGAGGGAAGAAGGCCGGTCCGCTGACGGGTGGAGCCTTGCCTGCCGGCGAGCAGCTCGCGAGGGCCAGCAGGCCGATGGCAAGTGAAGCGAGAACGAACCTCGGGCTCAGTGACAATCTCATCATCATCTCCTCGCGACCCTGCGGCCCAACAAGAAGACAGGCCGGGGTGTTGGACGCCCCGGCCTGCCCCTTGGGGAAGACACGTTCTTTGCCGACCCGTCCTACTTGTCGTGGCAGGTCAGACAGAGTCCCGAAGGCGAACCCGTACCACTGGTCTGCCCCACGCGGAGCAGCTTGGTGTTGGCAACGGCTTCGCCCGCGGAGTCATGGACGTCGTGGCAACTGCTGCACTGGACCTTACCACCCTCGAGCACGTCAGCAATCGTGCCGGAAGTACCCATGTTGTTCGAGGTCGGGTGCAGGCCCGTATCGGTGGTGTCATAGACGATGGAGATCGGGTGGGTCGCACGCAGATCCGGGTTGCCGGCATCCTGGAGCTGGGGGACCTGGTCGCCCGTACCGATGAAGGTCGTTCCGCCATGGCCGTCGAAGTCGTCGAGAGCAACGGTGCCGTCATGACAACCCAGGCACATCTTGCTGATGCCGGTGGGGTTGGCATCGATAGCGCCGTCGAGGGTGGAAGAAGAGTACATGGTGTAGGTGGCGGTGGAGAGGGTGTGGTTCCACAGCAGGCCCACCAGGCCCGTGGTGCGGCCCTGATCGTGGGGCGCGTGGCAGACGCGGCAGATCTCACCGCTGCTGTTCCAGCCATCGCCGGAGAAGTCGTGGGGGCTGCCGGTGATCCCGTTGCCGTTACCGTTGGCCAGCACCGGGAGGCTCGCGGCGAAGAGTACCGCCGCCAGAAGGGTCAGAAAGAACGCAGATCTTTTGATGTGTCTCATCGCTGGTCTCCTTGGAAGGGTCGTGTCTTCCTTAGTCTTTCCTCTTGTTTCTCGCCCCCCTGTCTGCGCCTTAGCCGCCTTGGCGGGGAGCTGACTTACTGCCTGTTTGGTAAGTCAGTCATTGTTTTACTACTATCCTCCGCCGATGTCGAGGGGAATCCTAGGCTTTTTTTCGGGCTCGGGGGGGCTCCCGGAGCCTCTTTGACGTCAATAACTTAGAGGCCAGTAATATGGACCCCGAAGGTCCGCTTCAGCTCTCGAACCGCCCACCATCTCCGGAAGCCCGATCCTGCCCACCACCGGCTCCCCCTTCCGCCAGCTCCACCGCACGACGCCCTAGGAGTTCAAAGCGCCTCCGGACCTGTTCGAATGCTGCCGCCGTCGGTTGCCGGATCAGCGCGGGCCCCGCCAGAGCCCTGAGCACCCGACTCGGCGGGGAGAGCAGGGCCAGCCCGATCGCCGGCCCCAGCGGTTCGTCGGCCACTTCCTCGAAGCGCGCGAGCACGGCGGCGATCTCCTGCTGCAAGCGCCTGGCGTCGGTCGATCGCCGCTTTCTGTCATCGAAGGCCCGGGCCAGACTGCCGGGAGCCAGCGGCGGCAGGTGCTCGCGCAGCGCCGTCCATTCGATCACTTCCATCCCGGCGATGCGCGCCCCCTGGTCGGACAGGCTGAGGAAACGGGCCCGAGGATCCCGAGCGCGGATCGAAGCGAGCACCTGCTCGGTCTGCTCGCGATAGCAGACGAAGGGAAGTTCCGCCTCGAGCATCTGGCCTCTCCATCCCATCACCTGCTCGGTGGGGGCGCCAGCCCCGGCACGCCGACCGGTGTTGCCATCGGCCCCCAGGGCGAAGTCGAGTCCGGTCGCCAGAATCGGAAAGGCTCCCAGGATCCAGGCCAGCAGCAACGCCGTGGTTCCCGCATTGCCCCCGGTCGGCAGCGAGGAGGCTCGCCCGAACCACCCCGCCAGCCAGCCATCGGCGGGACCGAGAAATACCGCCCGCCGCTCGATCGGCCAGTCGAGATGCGCCGGATGGGTGCTGGCCTTGGTGAAGAGCACGGCTCGATCGAGCAACGCAGGATCGACCCCCTCCAGATCCGCTGCACAGTTCTTGCCTTCGATGACGACGACACCATCCGGCCGCAGCCCCCGCTCGACCAGGGCCCGCACCGACGAATTGGTGGCCAGCAGCACGCAGCGGTCTGCCCATCCCTCGAGCTGGTCGAGCAGCACATTGCGCGACGGCCCCGAACCGATGACCACCAGCGGTCGACCAGCCAGCGCTCCGATCATCTCCGCCGCGCTGGCCGAAGTCAGCAGCCGGGGAAGGTTGGCTTCCAGGTGCTCGACCCAGCCCTCGGCTGCGGCGAGCAAGGTCTGCTGCTCGACCCGAGCCTGCCGCAGCCACTGAGCGATCGCCGCCGCGAAGCTCGCCGCATCGGGGGCCTCCGTCACTAGCCGGGCCGGTGGATCGGCACGTAGCACCTCGAGGCCCAGGGTCAGCAGACCGCGGACCACCGCTCCAACCCGGTCCTCCACGGCGGACAGGGTCAGTATCCGGCCGCGGCGACCGGTGACAGCACCCTCCGCCACCCAGGAGACGATCAGCGCCTCGGGACAGCGCGCGGCCAGCAACTCCAGGTGCTCGCCGCTGCCCCGGGTGAGCACCACGGTGGGCGCCACCGTCTGCCGGGCCGCCCACTGCTCGACCCACTCGGTCAGGCGCTCGCGTTCACTCACCCGGCGGCCTCCAGCCGTAGGCCTCGAGCAGGCGCTCAGCGGCCCAGGTGGGGGAAAGCTCTTCGGAAAGCACGCGCCCTTCGATCTCGGCCAGCAGGGCACGTACCGCGCGATGCTCCCGCAAGCTCTCGATCAACCGCCGATCGATCACCGACCACATCCACTCCAGGCGCTGCTTTCGGCGGCGCTGTTCGAGGGCTCCGGACGCCCGATCCGCCTCCCAACGCCCGGCAATCGCCGCCCAGAGCGCATCGACCCCCTCTCCGCTCAGTGCGCTGAGGGTCAGTACCGGTCCCCGGCTCGCCGGAGCGCCCATGGTGCGCAGGGCGGCCTCCAGTTCTCCGCGCGCCGCCTCGGCCGCCGTCTTGCCGGCTCCGTCGGCCTTGTTGACGGCCACCAGGTCGGCGATCTCGACGATCCCACGCTTGATGCCCTGCAACTCGTCGCCGGCACCGGGAATCATCAGCACCAGCAGCAGGTCCACCATTTCGGC
The DNA here is from genome assembly GCA_027001345.1 of Acidobacteriota bacterium. Lineage (GTDB taxonomy): Bacteria > Acidobacteriota > Polarisedimenticolia > J045 > J045 > JALTMS01. The sequence goes on from JALTMS010000503.1 coordinate 3,463, forward strand.
CACGTGGGTCTCGCTCTGCCCGACGCCGACGGTCTCGACCAGCACCACGTCGTAACCGGCCGCCTCGCACAGCAGCAAGCTCTCCCGCGTCCGGCGCGCCACCCCACCGAGGGAGCCCGCCGCCGGCGACGGTCGGATGAAGGCCCCATCCTCGGCGGCCAGGCCCGCCATGCGCGTCTTGTCGCCGAGGATACTGCCGCCGGTGCGCGTGCTCGAGGGATCGACGGCCAGCACGGCCACCCGATGTCCGGCGGCGATCAACTGCCGGCCCATCACGTCGATCAACGTGCTCTTGCCGGCTCCCGGCACGCCGCTGATCCCCACCCGGCGTGCCCCGCCACTGTGGGGCAGCAGGCGGTTGAGCAGACGCTGGGCTCGCTGCTGGTGGGAACGCGCCGTGCTTTCTATCAGGGTGATCGCCTGGGCCAGCCGCGCCCGATCTCCTCGGCGCACGCCCGCGACCAGCTCGTCCACCGACGGACGAGAGATGCCGCCGGCTTCACTCATCGTCGAGATCGTGCCCCAGGCGGCGGCCCAGCTCGATCAGCACCTCGGCCGCCGCCTCGCCGACGACGGTACCCGGCAGGAAGACGGCCGCGGCGCCCTCCCGGCGCAGGGTCTCCAGGTCGTCCGGGGGAATCACCCCGCCGACGACGATCATGATGTCACTCCGCCCGTGGGCCGCGAGGGCCTCGCGCAGCGCAGGCACCAGCGTCAAGTGGCCGGCTGCCAGGGTACTGACGCCGACGATATGAACGTCGTTCTCCACCGCCTGGCGGGCGGTTTCCTCGGGGGTCTGAAAGAGCGGGCCGATATCCACATCGAAGCCCAGGTCGGCAAAGGCGCTGGCGATCACCTTCTGACCCCGGTCGTGGCCGTCCTGCCCCATCTTGGCCACCAGGATCCGCGGACGGCGCCCTTCGGCCTTCTCGAAGCGGCGACACAGCTCCCTGACCTTCTCCACGATCGGCTCTCCTCCTCCCACCTCCGCCCGATAAACACCGGAGACGGCCTGGATCGCCGCCCGGTGACGGCCGAAGACCCGTTCGAGGGCGGAGGAGATCTCCCCCACCGTGGCCCGGGCCCGGGCGGCATCGACGCTCAACTCGAGCAGATTGCCCTCGCCGCTCTCCGCGCAGTGGGTCAAGGCCTGCAGGCAGCGCTCGACGGCCGTCGCGTCGCGCTCGCGGCGCAGACGCTCGAGCCGGGCGATCTGGGCCTCGCGTACGGCCCGGTTGTCCACCTTGAGCACCTCGAGGGGCGTCGGCTCGTCGGGGCGGAAGCGGTTGACTCCGACGATGGTCTGGCGTCCGGCGTCGATCCGCGCCTGGGTGCGCGCCGCCGCCTCCTCGATCCGCAGCTTGGGCAGACCGGTTTCGATCGCCCGGGCCATGCCGCCGAGCCCCTCGATCTCTTCGATGTGCTCGAGAGCCCGGCGCGCCAGGGCAGCGGTGAGAGTCTCGACGTGGACGCTGCCACCCCAGGGATCGATCGGATGGCAACTCCCACTTTCCTGCTGGATCTGGATCTGGGTGTTGCGGGCGATGCGCGCGGAGAAGTCCGTCGGCAGCGCCAGGGCCTCGTCCAGTGCGTTGGTGTGCAGCGACTGGGTGTGACCGTGGGCCGCGGCCAGCGCCTCGATCGCGGTGCGAATCACGTTGTTGAACGGATCCTGGGCGGTCAGCGACCAGCCGGAGGTCTGGCAGTGGGTCCGCAACGAGAGGGAACGCTCCTGGCGCGGTCCGAACTCCCGCAACAGCCGGGCCCACAGCAGCCGAGCCGCCCGCAGCTTGGCCACCTCCATGAAAAAATTCATCCCGATCGCCCAGAAGAAAGACAGGCGCGGGGCGAAGGCGTCGATGGCCAGCCCCGCCGCCAGCCCCGTCCGCACGTACTCCAGCCCGTCGGCCAGGGTGTATCCCAGCTCGATGTCGCAGGTCGCTCCGGCCTCCTGCATGTGGTAGCCGGAAATGCTGATCGAATTGAAGCGGGGCATCCGCTCGGCGGTGAAACGAAAGATGTCGGCGATGATCCGCATCGAGGGTGCGGGAGGATAAATGTAGGTGTTGCGGACCATGAATTCCTTGAGGATGTCGTTCTGAATCGTGCCGCTGAGCTTGTCGGGACCGACGCCCTGCTCCTCTGCGGCGACGATGTACAGCGCCATCACCGGCAGCACGGCGCCGTTCATGGTCATCGAGACGCTCATCCGGTCGAGGGGAATGCCTTCGAAGAGGATGCGCATGTCGAGAATCGAGTCGATGGCCACGCCGGCCATGCCCACGTCTCCCGCCACCCGCGGATGGTCCGAGTCGTAGCCCCGGTGGGTGGCCAGATCGAAGGCGATCGACAGTCCCTTCTGCCCCGCTGCCAGGTTGCGACGGTAGAAGGCGTTGGAAGCCTCGGCGGTGGAAAAACCGGCGTACTGCCGAATGGTCCACGGCCGGCGGGTATACATCGTGGTGTAGGGCCCGCGCACAAACGGTGGCAGGCCGGGCTGGGTGTCGAGATGGTCGAGCCGGCCCAGATCGGCGCCGGTCAGCACCGTGTCGATCTCGATGCCTTCCGGCGTGCCCCATGTCTCCCCCACCCTCTCCGGCACCGAGGTCGGCGGCTGGTGCAGGTTCTCCCAATCCAGGTCCACCTGGGAGAAATCGAGGCGATCCCTCATCGCTGTCCCTCCAGCCGATCGATGATCGCCGCCAACACGGCCGGCCCATCGCAGCCCTCGAAGACCCATCCGTCGGCGGTCGCCCCACCTGGATCGGCCACCCCGGATTCTGGACGACCGGCCAGCAGCACATGCTCGGCGCCGGCCTGCCGCAGGGCCCCGACCAGCTCCGGCCCCTCCGCCTCTCGCCGGGAGGGGGCGATGCAGGCCACTACCACCGACTCGGCACTCCGGGCATAGGCCTCGACAGCAGCGGCCACGGTCGGCGCCGGAGTCCCGCCCGACACCTCGAGCCCGCCAGCCGCGAGAAAGTTACGGACCCAGCCGAGCTGAGCGAAGACTTCGCGCAGAGCGCCGAGAGCCGCGAGAAAAACCCGCGGTCGCTCGTCGCGCTCTCGGCTCAGACGATCGGCCCGCTCGCGCAGGGCTTCGAAAGCGCCGGCTTCGAAGACCACCTCGAGAGGCTCTCCCGAGGCGACGCTCCCGGCTGCCAGGGCTCGGGCCAGTTCACGCAGGCCGGCGCCGGCCTCGAGGGCCGCGATCGCCTGCTCGAAGAGTTCGCGATTCTCGTCACGCCGCACCTGTTCGGCGATCCGACCGAGCAACTCTTGCCCACCGCGAGCGGGGCTCGCCGCCCGCCGCTCGGCTGGCCTCCCGCGGTCGCCGGGGGCCGGCTGGGGCTCGTCGAGCAGGGGGTAGGTGCTCACGCCGGTGACGGGCATCTTGCCCGTGGCCACCAGCCGCGCCGCCTCGGCAGCATCGTTCTCGATCTCTCGCTGCACCTGCCCCGAGGCGATTCGGGCCCACAGGCCGCCGCCGGCCTCGATCGCCTGCAACCCCTTCCAGGCCGCCTCGGCCTGGGATCGGGTCAGCGCCTCGATCACCCCGCTGCCCCCTCCCGGGTCGATCAGTCGCCCGAGATGACTCTCGTCACGAACAATGAGCTGGGTGTTGCGGGCCAGACGCCGACCCTGGGCGCCGGGTACGGCGCAGGCCGCATCGTAGGGCAGCACGGTGATCCATTCGGCCCCGCCGACCGCCGCGATGAAGGTCTCCTGGGTGCCCCGCAGCAGGTTGGTCCAGGGATCCCGACCCGAGCGCCGGCGCAGCAGCGAGCGCGCCGCGATGGCCGGTGAGGCGCCCGCGCTCAGACCCGCCGCCCGGGCCATCCGCGACCAGCAAGCCCGCAGTGCCCGCAGACGGGCGATCTCGGCGAAGATCTCCCGGCCGATGCCGGTGACGAAGAGCCACGCGCGATCGGCGGTCGCCCCGCCCAGTGGCTGGATCCCTCGCAGCAGCTCCGCCGCGGCGGCCAGCATCAGGCTCAGTTCGCGCACGCCGTGGGCCCCCGCCTCGCGGAAGGGGTGCCCGGAAATCACCAGTGTCCGCATCCCGGGCGCCAGGCCGGCGAGAGCCTGCCCGGCGCGGGCCAGCCAGCGGTAGCGGTGAGTCGGGTTTTCCGGAGCCATCCCGGTGCGGGCCCACTCGGTCACCGGATCGTCGGCCACACTGCCCCGCAAGCTCGCCGGGTCGATCCCGCGTCGCCGGCACAGGGCGACGAGGGCCGGGGCCAGAGCGGGACCCACTTCCGGACCCTCGAGGTGCAGGGCCAGGCGCCCGAGATCCAGTCCGGCAAGCACCTGCTCGAAGGTGGACAGATCATCCACCGGCACGCCTCGGCGACCGGCGGCATCCACGCTCAGCAGCAGGGCGTCGGCTCCCCCCGCGGCCGCCTCGACCGCCGCCTCGGCGACGGACTCGACATCTCCCGCAGGCAGGGCGGCGGTGATCTGCCAGCCCGCCCCACCGCCCCGGTCGCCACCGCGAGTGAAGGGAAAAACCCCCGCAAAGCCCACGGGGTCGTCGAGACCGGCCCGGCAGCCATACAGCGGTTCGATGACGATGCCCGAGCGGAGTCGCCGAGCGAGATCGGCCGCGGCTCCCTGGCCCAACTCAGCTTCCACCCGCTGGCGCCAGGCGGCCTCGTCGATGACTGGAAAACCCGCAGCCAGACCCTGATCCCTGCCTTCCATCAGCCGCCGTCCTCTCCCGCCGAAACGCCCCGTCCCGGCCTGGATCGTGGGGTCTCGGAGTATAGCCCGCTCCGGGGAGAGCCGTTCCATTGGACTTCGGGGCCTTCGGATCCCGAAGACGGGCGCCGAACGGCTGTCCCCGAACGCCGGCTGTCTCCATAATGGGGAGATGAGCACCCCTGGTCACAGCGGACGGCGGGAGAGTAGCTGCCCGCTGGACTGTCCCGACGCCTGCTCGCTGAGCGTGGAGGTCGAAGACGGGCGGATCGTCCGCATCACTGGCGACCACCGCAATCCCCTCACTGCCGGTCTGATCTGCGGCAAGGTCCGGCGCATGAGCGAGCACGTCTACGGCGCCGAGCGGCTGGTCACACCCCTGCGCCGCCGCGGGGCCAAGGGTGCCGCTCGTTTCGAAGCCATCGGCTGGGACGAGGCTCTCGAGCTGGTGGCCGACAGGCTCAGCGCGGTGCGCGAGCGCTGGGGCGGCGAGGCGATCCTCCCCGTCTGCTACGGCGGATCCAATGGCCTGCTCAGTCAAGACGCGGCCGACTGCCGACTGTTCGCCCGCCTCGGCGCCAGCCGCATCGATCGCACCGTCTGTGCCGCTCCTTCCGGAGCGGCACACCGGGGGCTCTACGGCAAGATGCCCGGGGTGGCGCTGACCGACTACGTCCACGCGGCGCTGATCGTGATCTGGGGCGCCAACCCGGAGGTTTCCGGTCTGCACCTGGTCCCACGGATCGAGGCCGCCCGCAAGCGAGGTGCCCGGCTGGTGGTGATCGATCCCCGACGAACCGGCCTGGCAAGCCGGGCCGATCAGCACCTGGCCCTCCGCCCCGGCACCGACCTGCCCCTGGCCCTGGCAGTGATCCGCTGGCTGCTGAGCACCGCCCGAGCCGACGAGCCCTTCCTCGAAGCCCACACCACCGGCCTCGACGCTCTGCGGCAGCGGGCCGAGCCCTGGACCTTCGAGCGCGCCGCGGAGACCTGTGGCATCGAAGCCGACGCCATCGCTGCCTTCGCCGAGCTTTACGCCGCCACCTCGCCGGCGGTGATCCGCCTCGGCTGGGGAGTCGAACGCAACCGCAACGGAGGCAGCGCAGCGGCGGCGATCCTGGCCCTGCCGGCGGTAGCCGGAAAGTTCGGTGTGCGAGGAGGCGGCGTGACGGCCAGCAACTCCGGCGCCTGGGACCACGATCCCCTGGCCGCCGCCGGCGAGTGCTGGCCCTCCACGCGGGTGGTCAATCTCAACCAGGTCGGTCGCGCCCTGACTGCCGCCGAGCCGCCGGTCCGTCTGCTCTTCGTCTACAACTGCAACCCCCTCGCCACCCTCCCGGCACAGCAAAAGGTCCGCGCCGGGCTGGCCCGGGAAGATCTCTTCACCGTGGTCTTTGAACAGGTGATGACGGATACCGCACGCTGGGCCGACGTGGTCTTGCCCGCAACGACCTTCCTCGAGCACACGGAACTCAACCCTTCCTACGGGGCACTGGCGATGAGCCTGGCGCCAGCGGTCATCGCACCGGTCGGTCAGGCCCGATCCAACCACCGGGTCTTCACCGAGCTGTGCCGCCGGCTCGGCCTGGCCCGTCCCGATGACCCCGACACCGAGCAACAGGCCGCCGCGGCGGTGGTGCGCTCGGTGGGCGATCCCGCCGCTCTCGCCGCCGAGTTGCAGTCAAACGGCGTTGCCGCGCCACCCTGCGGAAACGCACCGATCGCCTTCGTCGATGTCTTCCCCCGCACCGATGACCGTCGCATCCACCTCTTCCCGCCCCATCTCGACGCCGAGGCCCCCGCCGGTCTCTACGGCTACCGGGAAGATCCGGCGCCGTCGACCTATCCGCTGACCCTGATCACCCCCGCCGAGTCCCGACGCACCTCCTCCACCTTCGGCCAGCTCTCACGTACCCTGGCCAGGGTGGAGATCCACCCCGACGACGCGGCCGCCCGCTCGATCGGCGACGGTCAGCCGGTGCGAGTGTTCAACGACCAGGGAGAGGTGCTCTGCCCGGCGCGGGTCACGGCAGCCCTGCGCCCCGGAGTGGTGAGCCTGCCCAAGGGCCTGTGGAGCCACCACACCCTCAGCGGGACGACCGCCAATACCCTGTGCCCTGACAGCCTGGCTGACCTCGGCGGCGGAGCCTGCTTCAACGACGCACGGGTCGAAATCGAAAAGACCGAGGCTACCGACCCTCCCGGATGCGGGTCAGTGAGCACGTCAACTCCGCTCCGAAAAGAGTGATCACCCAGGAGATGTAGATCCAGAACAGGAACAGGGGAACTGCCGCCAGCGCACCGTAGATCGCCTCATAGGTCGGCACGCGGTGGAGGTAGACCACGAAACCGACCTTTGCCACCTCGAAGACTGCGGTCATCGACCCGGCGGCCACACATGCCGCGGCCGGCGGCACCCGTCGGTTGGGTAGCAGCCAGTAGAGCAGGAAGAACGCCCCGAACTCCGAACTCCAGACCACAGCGCGCAGCCACCAGCGGGAGACCACCGGCATGGCTGCGACGGAGGACAGCAGCGGCAGACTCGCCAGATAGGACGAGACCGCCAGTCCCACGCCGGCCAGCACCGGCACCAGCACGGCCGCCGTCCAGTACAGCAGCAGCCGGCGACCGAACGGACGCCCTCGCGGTACCCGCCAGATCTGGTTGATCTTGGCCTCCACCGCGGAGATCGCCATGAAGGCAGTGACCGCCAGCAGAACCAGACCCAGCAGAGGTAGCTGGCTGGCCCGATCGGCAAAGCGCTGAAGGTGCTCGCCGATCATCTCGCCGCTGGTGGGCAGGAAGTTGGCAAAGACGAAGTGCTGCAGCCGGCGCCCCACATCCCGGAAGTAGGGCAGCGCCGCCAGGACGGGGAAGATCACCGCCATTGCCGGCACCAGGGCAAAGACGGTCAGGAAGGAGAGTTCGGCGGCGCTGGCCAGGCAGCGGTCCTCACGCAGACGCCTGAACGTCACACCGGGCACCGAAAGCCATCGACGCAAGCCAGCCATCCCGCCTCCATCGCCCGGCCCCGCGGACTTCTCGTCCTTCGGGGGGCCGGAGAGGATTCTACTCGCCTCCTCCTCCCCCGCGCCGCGGTCGGCACGCCTCCACTCCCGGTGTGACGCCGGTTGGGCCGGAGAAGTGCCGAAGAGGATGGATTCAGTTTCCTGTCGAGCAACCGGTGCCGCAGGTGGCCGCCACCTCCCGGGCCCGACGCAGGCACCCTTCGTGCTCGCCATAGCGCAGGACAAAGTCGGTGATCGAACGGGCCTGGGAAGCCGTGGCAGGGTCTGCCGCAAGATACTCGGCCACCCGCAGCAGGCCCTCGCCGGCGGGCTCGCCCGCCGGCTCCATCCGCAGGGCACGGGCGAAGGCATGGGCCGCCCGGGGCCGGTCGCGCATCTGCTCGAGGCTGTAGCCGATGGTCACGAGCTGCCGGTAGTCCAGGCCCAGCTCGCGCACCTGGGGTAGCAGGGCGGCGAAGATTTCCGCCGCCAGGCGCATCTCACCTCGTTCGAGACAGATCGGGATGGCAATCGTGGCCAGGCTCACCGCGGCGGGGGTCTGGCAAGCTTTCGAACGCATCAGGCACACCGCGTGCAACAGCCGGGGATCCTCCGGAGCCCGCTGCAGCAAGGCCTCGAGCTGCTCGAGCGCACGGGTGGGCTGGGCGGCAAAGCGCTTCCACAACTCGTCCAGTCGGCCTGCCGGCACCTGGGCCTCGAAGCTCTCCCGGCTGGCCAGGCCGACCCCACGGGAAGGAGGCGGCAGAGTGCTCAGGGCCTGCCGCGGGCCGGCAGGAGGATCCTCCGCGATACCCACCAGGGGAAGGGGCTCGGGCGGAGGCGGGGTCGCGGCTCGGGGACCGGGCTGCGAAACGACTGGAGAGGGCACCGTCACCCGCCGG
>JALTMS010000504.1 GCA_027001345.1 Acidobacteriota bacterium
CAACCGGCCGCGGCCGGTTGTCACCCTGGGTCCGCAGCTTCCCATCCGGCTCCCGGGCCACGACCCGGTGGACCACCAGACCCCGCAGTGCAGCGAGCAGGGCCGGACGGACTCCGGGCTCCTCCCTCGCAGCCTGCACCTCGTCCCCCGCAGCGCGGGAAGTCATCACGAAGAGCACCACGTCCCCGACTTCGGGCTCCGGACGCGGATCGCGCCAGTGGATCGTCTCACCGCCGCGGAAGAACGGCCACATCGACTGGGTACGCGTCGAAACTTCGAGGCCTTGCTCGCGAACCTCGGCCAGAAAACGCCGCAAAAAGGCAGCCAGATCGCCGGCCGCGGCCTCACCCTGCCCCTCGAACTCCGCCATGGCGTCATTGTAACCACCTCGTCCCGGCCTCGCCGTAGCGCACTGACTCGATCCGCGCTAGTGTGCCGCGATGGGGCTCGCTGCGAGCCGAGCCCCCGCCGGAGCCGGCATGATCGACTATCACAAGACCTACCGCAGCCTCGAAAAAGCCCTCGAAAGCATCGAGGAAAAAGGTGAGCGGTCGTCCACCCTGGCGGGCATCCTGGAAGCCATCGTCGCCGGCCCGGGGGAAAGTCTGGGCATCACCGGCGGCCGCCTCTACGCTGCCGACCCGGACCGCGCCCACTACCGCCTCGAGCACACTGTCGGACGCTCGGGGCGCGCTCGGCCCGGCTTCACGGTCTCGACCGACTACCGCCCGATCCAGCGCCTGCTCCAGGAGGGTTTCCTGCTGATGGAAGAAGACGACCCGGACTTCGATGCCAGCATCGAAGGACGGGTCGGCGCCCGGCGCTTTGCCGCGATCACCGTGGGCAAGGACGGTCGACACTTCATCGCCTTCACTCTCGGTGAGCCCATCGATCCGGTGCGCGCGGTCTACCTGCTGGGCACCATCCGCCACGTGATCAACCTCCGGCTGACCCAGGAGCACCTGCTGCACGATCTGGCCGAGGCGCGACAGATCCAGCTCAGCCTGCTGCCCGAGGGTCCCCCCGATTTTTTCAACTTCGACATCGCCGCACGTTCGGTCCCGGCCGATGACGTCGGCGGCGACCTCTTCGATTACCCGCTCCAGACACCGAAGAACCTCGGCGTGGTGATCGCGGACTCCTGCGGCCACGGCCTGCCCGCTGCCCTGATGGCCCGGGATGTGATCACCGGCCTGCGCGTCGCTCTCGATGTCCAGTACCGGCTGACCACGGCCGTCGAGCGCGTCAACCGGGTGGTGGCCAAGTCGGCCCTGGCCAGTCGCTTCATCTCGCTGTTCTACGCCGAGTTCGAACCCTCGGGGAACCTGGTCTACTGCAACGCGGGCCATCCACCGGGGCTGCTCTGGCGGGCGGGTCGCATCACCCGACTCAAGCGGGGCGGCATGGTGCTCGGCCCCAATCCCCGCGCTCGCTACGAACGTGGTTTCGAAAAGTTCCCCCCCGGCTCGACTCTCTTGCTCTACACCGACGGCATCACCGAGGCCGTCTCGCCGGCGGGCAAGTTCTTCGGTGCCGGCAGGCTCGAACGCCTGCTGAGGGAAACCCGGCACCTGCCGGCGGAAACCATCGTCGAGCGGGTCTTCGCCGCCGTCGATCAATGGTCCCCCACCCCCCGCGCCGACGACCAGACCGTCTTCGTCATCCGGCGCCCCTGATCGCTCCCCCCGCGGCGAGGCGTATCAGCGCGCCACGGCCTGGGCTCTGAGCTGGCGGATGACCGTGATCTTGATCCGACCCGGATAGTCGACCTCGCTCTGGATACGCTGGGACAGGTCGTGGGAGAGCAGGGCTGCGTGATCATCGTCCAGCTTGCCGGCATCGACGATCACCCGCAGCTCCCTTCCGGCCTGGAGCGCGTAACAGGAATCGACGCCGTCGAAGGAGCCGCCCAACTCCTCGAGACGGGTGATCCGGCGGATATAATCCACCGTCGTGCGCCGCCGGGCTCCGGGGCGCGCACCGGACAGGGCATCGGCAGCCGCGACGAGCACGGCGATCGGATGAATCACCTCGCAGTCGTCGTGGTGGGACTCGATGGCGTTGACCACCACGTCGGGCTCGCCGCAGCGCCGCGCCAGCTCACCGCCGATCTCCGGGTGGGTTCCCTCACGCTCGAAGTCGACGGCCTTGCCGATGTCGTGAAGCAGCGCGGCGCGCTGGGCCAGCTTCTGGTCGAGGCCGAGTTCCTTGGCCATGATCCCGCAGATATGAGCCGCCTCTCTGACGTGCTCGAGCACGTTCTGCCCGTAGCTGGTGCGGTACTTGAGCCGGCCGAGGAGTGAGACGATCTCCGGATGGACCCGCTTGAAGCCGAAGTGGGCAATGGTTTCCTTCCCGGCCCGCTGGGTTTCCTGGTCCACCTTGCGCTGCATGGCCGCGATCACCTGCTGGATCTTGCGCGGGTGAATCGTGCCGCCTTCGATCAGCTTTTCGAGAGCCCGGCGCGCCACCTCCCTCCGGATCGGATTGAACCCGCTGATCAGAACGTGGGCCGGATTGTCGTCGAGGACGAGTTGCATTCCGCTGAGAGACTCGAAGGCCCGGATGTTGCGCCCTTCGGAACCGATGATCCGCCCCCGCAGCGAAGGATCGGGGAGTGGCACCGTGGACGTCGTGCGCTCGGCGGAGAAGTCGGAGGCCAGGCGCTCGGTGGCCAGAGCCATGATCTTGGCCGCCTCGAAGTCGGCCTGGAGCTGCACCTCCTCCTTGATCGCCCGCACCTCCGCTGCGGCGGCCTGGCGCACCTCGGCGCGCAGAGCGTCGAGCAGTTGCCGCCGGGCCTCGTCGCGGGACAGCCCGGAGACCTCCTCCAGGCGGACGGACACCTGCTCGAGGCGATGCTCCACAGCGGCGTGCCGCTCGTCGAGTTCGGCGGATCGCCGGTCGATCTCCTTCTCCCGAGCACCGAGAATCTGATCTCGCCGCGCCAGGGCTCGGTCCCGATCCACCAGTTGTCGATGCCGCTTGTCGGCCTCCCTCTCGGCCTCGTCGAGATCCTTGCGGCGGCGCTGCTCTTCCTCGGCCCACGCCTCCTGCCGGGCATGGGCATCCTCTTCGGCCTGGGCGAGCAGGGCGCGGGCCTCGGCACCGGCCCGGCTCCGGGCCTCGCGGACCATCTCGGCGGCCTGCTCCCGGGCGCGGCTGAGCAGCCCCCGGCCCCGCCGACCGGCCCACCAG
>JALTMS010000505.1 GCA_027001345.1 Acidobacteriota bacterium
ACCCAGGCCCCGCCCCACGACACCCGCTACAGCTTCGAGGACTCGAACGGCGTGTCCCGGATCGCCATGTTCGCAAACGCCTACGGGGTCGACTCCAGGGCGTACTACCAGTTCACCTACCTCACAGACGAGGCCAAGCTGTTCGCTTTCATCTGGAACCAGACGGTGACCTACGATCCCGCCGCAAGGGCGTGGGAAGTCATGCAGGTGGACACCACACCGACCGACAACGCAGATAGCCTGCCCGGCGGCACCAGGATGATGATCTGGGGTTCCGCGGGCTACGACCCGGTACACCGCGAGGTCGTTCTGATCGGTGGCACTGCCCCGCTCGATGGCGGGACGCCAGGCACGTGGGTGTTTTCGCTGGACGATGGGGCGTGGAGGAGGCTGCAGCTCGGTTCGCAGTTGTTGAATTCCCTGCGCGCCCAGGCGGCCGGCGCCAAGGAGGCGTGCCGGGCGCTCATCGCGGCGGTTCGAAACAGGTTCTACCATGCCGAGTACTCTCCCGCAGACCTGGCCCGGATGGGTGCCGACCTGTCGGCCGCACTGGAGCAGCTCTCGGGCGCCCTGGCCGGGGCGCAGCTCGAGGGACAGGAAGACCGCCAGCGGGCAAGGGCGCTCAGGCACGTCGGCGAGGCGCGCACCGCGCTGCAGCAGATCCAGCTTGGCGGTGCTGTGTCCGGGCAGACCACCGCCGGGCTGCAGGCCGTGCACGACCACCTCATGTGGGCGGTGTACGCGCTTGCGGTGGAGCCGCCGGCGCGGGCGCTTTCGCAGCTCGCCTACAACGCCGCTACGAAGGAGTTGATCATGTTCGGCGGCGACGGGCTGGACAGGCATTTCGCCGACACCTGGCACTACGACTGCGTCTCCAGAAGATGGCGCCAGATCTACCCGGAGCACAGCCCCTCCCCGCGCGCCGGCCACGCGCTCGTCGCCTTGCCCAAAAGCGGCAAGATACTGCTCGCCGGCGGCTTCGGCCTCGGAAACGGCCACAGTTACCTGTTCGGGGACGTGTACTCCAGGTTGCCCTTCGAGACGTGGGTATACGACCCTGTGCTCGAGCAATGGCAGATGTTGAGGCTCGGGGGCACGGCAGAGCAGAACGTCCCTGGCGGCGAGGTGCGCGGGACGTGGCCCGCGGCCGCGAACAACGACGACGTAGTGCTCATGGTGCCGTCCGGGACCAACGGCAGGTCCACCTGGATACTGAAGCCCGACACCTCCGACGTGGACGCGGCCGGCACCGCCGAGCGTGGCGTCGGGCCGGAGACGATCGCCTTCCGGGGCGACGAAGACTCGCCGCGTCCGGGCCTGCGCAGCTACGATCCTTTGTTCTACGAGCGCGAGCAGAGCCCCGATCCTCAAGCCACGCAGTCGCTGTGGGCCGGGATTGCCACAAACGTCTGGACGCTGGTGACGCACGAGAAGAAGATCGACGTGCGCGGGTGGGGAACGTCCGCCTTCGACCCGGACAGCAGGCAGCTTTTGTACTGGGGAGGTGGCCACTCCGAGTACAAGGGAACCGACGTGGCCCACTACAGCCTCGATGTAAACCTCTGGAGCATCTCCTCCGCCCCCGAGTGGGTGCTGGAGTGGACGGGAGGGTTTTTGTGCCCGGCTCCCATATCGTTCCGCAACAGGCCCCACGTGCCCGTCCATGCCTACCAGACCTACGCGTACGACCCGCCGTCGCGCAAGATGGTGGTTGCCACCGGGGGTATGACGTTCCTCTACGACGTGGCGTCGCGACGCTGGGAGTTTCCACCGCTGGAGACGCCCTTCAGGGTGGACGTGATGCACGAGTCGCTGGAGACCACGCCGAGGGGCGTGGTGGCCTGGGCTGACACGGGCAACCAGGACGACGCCTCGTTGTTCCTGTTCGACGGCTCGGCCCGTACCTGGCAGAGGCTCCCGAAGGAAGGGCCGGCGATAGAGCGCCCGTGGTGCGACGGTTCCGGCATGCTGTACGATCCGGTGCGCGACGGGCTGTGGCTCGCTCCGTCCAGACGGCTGTTTTTCTACTCACTCGACAGCGGGGTGCTGGCCGAGGTGGACGCGAACGCGCCGCAGTTCCTGGGCAACTACGCCTTTTGGCGGGAACAGGCGTTTCTGCCCGGCGACGATCTCATACTGCTGATGCGCAGGTTCGACGTGCCGGGCGTGGGCCCTGCCAACGTGCTCTACGACCCGGCCGCCAACGAGTGGTACGCCGCGCCGTTGCCGTTCTCCGACGGACAGGAACACGAATTCTCCTGGAACAGCTCCATCTTCCGCGACCCCCGGACGGGGCTTGTGTTCCTGCTCGACCCGCCCGATTTCTGGGTTCTCAGGTTCGACAGGCAGGCGGCCGGGCTCGTGCCGGTGCGCTGAACGCGCTGCGGCCCGGCCGATCCGGCCTTTCCCACGTTTCCATTCGGCCACCGGATGTCGCAATTCCCCGGTTCACCGGGCACCACCGTCCGTGTTCTTACGCCTACTTGACCGGACGAACGGTTCGCTCAATCCGAAAAGAGCTTTTCGGGAAATCGGTCACGCGGCATTGCAGATGCCAAGAATCTATCCGCCAGTCTAGGGATTTGTAGTGGGTTTTCTTTCTTGCCGGGGCTTCCGAACCGCAGGTTCAGAAAACCAGCCAGGCCATGAGCCCCGCCGCCGGCAGCGCTCCCGCGACTGCTGCCGCCATTCGCAGGCCTCGCGACAACGCGGGCACCGGCGCTCCTGCAGCACGCGCCGACAAGCGTGCGACCATGGCCAGGTATCCGACGGAATAGCCGAGAAAAACAAGAATCAGCAAACACTGCACCACCACCGACATCTCACACTCTCCCGCCCCCTCGGTTGCACAACCGGCCAGGCTCTGGTATCCAGGAACCGGCTGGCAACCGGAGATTATCGTCCCGACGGAAGGATGTGTCAAGGATGGATTCAGGCGCTTGCGACGCTGTCGTTCTTGCCGGCACCACGGACAGTCTTTTCGTCGAGATAGACGGCAGGCCGGTGGCGAAGCCGTTCCTCGAACTGGGTGGCAAGGCACTCGTCGTTCGAACCGCGGAACAGCTTCTTCGGGCCGAAGGGGTCGGAAACGTCTTCGTAATCGGCCAGCGGGCCGAGCTCGACAGGGCACTTGCGGATGTTCGGCAATCCGCCGGCGGCCGTTTGAAGGTGATGGAACAGGCGCCCGGTATTCTGGAC
>JALTMS010000506.1 GCA_027001345.1 Acidobacteriota bacterium
GTGCAGGAGGTGGCCGACCACCTCGGCGTCAACAAGGACACCATCTACAAGTGGATCGAGGCCCGCGGGCTCCCGGCCCACCGGGTCGGGCGGCTGTGGAAGTTCCAGCTCGGTGAGGTGGACGCGTGGGTGCGCTCCGGCGGAGCGGGGGCGGTGCCCACGGATGCCGACGGGGACCAACGATGAGCGCGAGCTGCTGAAGAACAAGGAGCAAGAAGACCACATGGCCGTCAAGAAATCCGAGCTCTACTCCTCCCTCTGGGCGAGCTGCGACGAGCTTCGAGGCGGCATGGATGCCAGCCAGTACAAGGACTACGTGCTCGTGTTGCTGTTCGTGAAGTACGTCAGCGATCGGTACGCGGGCGATCCCTACGCACCCATCCAGATCCCCGATGGCGCGTCCTTCAAGGACATGGTGGCGCTGAAGGGCAAGAGCGACATCGGGGACCAGATCAACAAGAGGATCATCGGCCCCCTCGCCGCCGCCAACAACCTGTCGGACATGCCGGACTTCAACGACGCGACGAAGCTCGGGACCGGCAAGGAGATGGTGGACCGCCTCACCAACCTCATCGCCATCTTCGAGAACCCCGCGCTGGACTTCTCGAAGAACCGCGCGGACGGCGATGACATCCTGGGGGACGCCTACGAGTACCTGATGCGGCACTTCGCCACGGAGAGCGGCAAGAGCAAGGGGCAGTTCTACACCCCCGCCGAGGTCAGCCGCGTCATCGCCAAGGCCCTGGGCATTCGCAAGGCCGAGACCAGCCCAAGCACCACGGTCTACGACCCCACCTGCGGCTCTGGATCGTTGCTCCTCAAGGTCGCGGACGAGGCCACCACCAAGGTCACGCTCTACGGCCAGGAGAAGGACGCCACCACGGCGGGTCTGGCGCGCATGAACATGATCCTGCACGACAACCCCACGGCGGTCATCAAGCAGGGCAACACCATCGCCAATCCGCTGTTCCTGGAGAACGGTCGGCTCAAGACCTTCGACTTCGTGGTGGCCAATCCGCCGTTCAGCGACAAGCGCTGGAGCACCGGGCTTGCCCCGGAGTCCGACCCGCACGAGCGCTTCAAGCACTTCGGCGTGCCGCCGGCCAAGCAGGGCGACTACGCCTACCTCCTCCACATCGTCCGCTCTCTCAAGAGCCGGGGCCGCGGGGCCTGCATCCTGCCTCACGGCGTGCTGTTCCGTGGCAACGCTGAGGCCCAGATCCGCAGAAACCTCGTCCGCAAGGGCTACATCGAGGGCATCATCGGGCTGCCTCCAAACCTGTTCTACGGCACGGGCATCCCCGCTTGCATCCTGCTCATCGACAAGGCCGGGGCCGCGGCCCGGCGCGGCATCTTCATGGTGGACGCCTCCAAGGGCTTCCAGAAGGACGGCAACAAGAACCGCCTGAGAGAGATGGACATCCGGCGGATCGTGGACGTGTTCACCGGCCAGGTCGAGCAGCCCGGCTACGCCCGCATGGTGAGCTTCGAGGAAATCGAGCGAAACGACTTCAATCTCAACCTCCCCCGCTACATCGACAGCCAAGAGGAGGAGGACGTCCAAGACATCGAGGGGCACCTGCGCGGAGGGATCCCGGTCGCCGATGTCGGTGCCCTCGGCCAGTACTGGGACGTTTGCCCGAGGCTTCGTGCCGCGCTCTTTCGGGACCCGCGACCGGGCTACGTCGAGCTGTCGGTGGACAAGGCCGCCATCCGGGAAACCATCCACAACCACGCTGAGTTCGTGGCCTTCAAGGGGAAGATGGAGGCCCTGTTCCACGAGTGGCGCGAGCAGGTCGAGCCGACCCTCAAGGCGCTGGAGCCGGGCTTTCACCCCAAGGAGCTCGTGGCCGAGTTGGGCGACAGCCTGCTTCGTCACTACGACGACCGGCCGCTGCTCTCCAGGTACGACGTCTACCAGCACCTGATGGACTACTGGTCGGAGGCCATGCAGGACGACGCCTACCTCATTGCCGCCGAGGGCTGGAAGGCGGAGCCCCACCGGATCCTGGAGAAGGTCAAGAGCGGAAAGAAGAAGGGGCAGGAGGTCGACAAGGGCTGGGCCTGCGACCTGGTGCCCAAGGAGCTGATCGTCGCCCGGTACTTTGCTGAGGACCCGGAGGTGATCGAGGAGCTGCAGGCGCAGCTCGACGGGGCATCTGCCCGCCGTGCCGAGATGGAGGAGGAGCACGGTGGAGAGGATGGCCTCTTCGCCGAGCTGGACAGAGTCAACAAGGCCAACGTCACGGCGCGGCTCAAAGAAACCGAGGGAAGCGCCGACGACGAGCAGGAGGCCGCGGCCCTGCGCGAGTGGCTGAAGCTGTACAAGCAGGAAGCCGCGCTGAAGAAGGCAATCAAGGCAGCCGAGGCCGCGCTGGATGCCAAGGCGCTGGCGAAGTACCCCGAGCTTTCCGAGGACGATGTGAAGTCGCTCGTGGTGGGCGACAAGTGGCTCGCCAGCCTGGGAGCGGCGATCCACGGCGAGGTCGAACGGGTCAGCCAGGCGCTGACCCGGCGCGTCCAGGAGCTGGCCGAGCGCTACGAGACGCCGCTGCCCGCGCTTTCGGCAAGGGTTGCCGAGCTGGAGGAGAAGGTCACCAAGCACCTGGAGCGGATGGGGTTCTCGTGGTGAGGCCGGGGTACAAGCAGACCGAGGTAGGTGTGATTCCCGATGGTTGGAGTCTTGAATCCGTTGAAGAGATCGCCACTATCACCACGGGTTCGAGGAATACCCAGGACCGCGTGGCCGATGGGAAGTACCCCTTCTTCGTGCGGTCGCAGACAGTCGAGCGAATCAACAGCTTCTCGTATGAGGGTGAGGCTGTCCTCACAGCCGGCGACGGAGTGGGCACCGGCAAGGTCTACCACTACGTGCCAGCGGGCCGGTTCGACGTGCACCAGCGTGTCTATCGAATCTCCGACTTTCGACCCGATATTGTAGGTTTGTACTTCTTCCTCCAGTTCCAGTCTCGATTCTACGACAGGATCATGCAGATGACGGCGAAGTCGTCTGTCGACTCTGTTCGGCGAGAGATGATCGCCGGAATGCAGATACCTGTGCCTCCGACGAAGGCCGAGCAAACTGCTATCGCGACCATGCTGTCCGATGTGGACGACCTCATCGAGGGATTGGAACGGCTGATCGACAAGAAGCGCCGGTTGATGCGTGGCGCGATGGCGAAGCTGCTCTTTGGGAGGCGTCGACTGCCGGGCTTCGAGCGTGTCAAGGATGCCTGGACTCCGTCTATCCTTCGTGCACACCTTCGAGCGCCGATTCGGAACGGCTACAGCCCCATCTGTGCCTCCGCGCGGACTGGGACATGGATTCTGTCCCTCGCGGCCGTCACTAGCGAGGGTTTCGATCCGAGAGGGGTCAAGCCCGCTCCTCTGGGCGATCCACAGGTCGAGAAGGCCCTTCTCGTCAAGGGTGACATCGTCGTCAGCCGGTCAAACACACCAGAGCGCGTTGGTCTCGCCGGGCTGTTTCGTGGAGAACCGAGTCCATGCGCCTACCCAGACCTGATGATGCGGGTCCAGGTGGGGCGGTCTCTCTCTCCTGAGTACTTGCTCTACCACCTGCTGTCGCCCCATGGACGCCAGTACTTCGCACGTTCTGCACGAGGGTCCAGCCGTTCGATGGTGAAAATCGACCGTTCCGTCCTCGAGGAGTTTGAGGTTCCCCTGCCCCCCACGAAAGCCGAGCAGGAAGCCATCGCCGCCGTCCTCTCCGACATGGACGCCGAGATCGAGGCACTCGAAGCCAAGCTCGCCAAAACCCGCCAGCTCAAGCAGGGCATGATGCACGAGCTGCTCACCGGGAGGATTCGACTGGTATGAACGGCATCGGCACCCCCGAAATCGCGACGCAGAAGCGCATCATCAAGCTTTTCACCGACGAGCTCGGCTACCGCTACCTCGGCGACTGGCACCACCGCGAGGGCAACAGCAACATCGACGACGATCTGCTCACCGCCTGGCTTTGGCGGCGCGGCTACTCCCCGGACCAGATCGCCCGCGCCCTGCACAAGCTGCGCACCGAGGCGACCAACCCGAACCGCAGCCTCTACGACAACAACAAGGCGGTCTACGAGTTGCTGCGCTACGGCGTCAACGTCAAGACGGCGGCAGGCGAGAACGCCGAGACCGTCCACCTCATAGACTGGGAGCATCCAGAGGTCAACGACTTCGCCATCGCCGAGGAGGTCACCCTGCGAGGTGGCCACGAGCGCCGCCCGGACCTGGTGCTCTACGTCAACGGCATCGCCGTCGGGGTCATCGAGCTGAAGAACAGCCGGGTTTCCATCGGTGACGGCATCCGGCAGCTCATCTCGAACCAGCGCCCTGAGTTCAACGAGTGGTTCTTCACCACGGTGCAGTTCTGCTTCGCCGGCAGCGACAGCGAGGGGCTCAAGTACGGCACCATCGGCACGCCGGAGAAGTACTACCTGCGGTGGAAGGAGGACGAGGAGGACAACACCCGGTTCAAGCTCGACAAGTACCTGCTCAAGATGTGCAACAAGGAGCGCCTGGTCGAGCTGATGCACGACTTCGTGGTCTTCGACGGCGGGGTCAAGAAGCTGCCCCGCGCCCACCAGTATTTCGGGGTCAAGGCCGCCCAGGAGCACGTCAACGCCTACAAGGGCGGCATCATCTGGCACACGCAGGGCAGCGGCAAGAGCATCGTCATGGTGCTGCTGGCGAAGTGGATCCTGGAGAACAAGCCCCATGCCCGCGTCGCCATCGTCACCGACCGAGACGAGCTGGACAAGCAGATCGAGGGAGTCTTCAGGGGCATCGGTGAGGAGATCCACCGGACCCGGAGCGGTCGAGACCTGATGGCCCAGTTGGCCCAGGCCAAGCCCCGCTTGCTGTGCTCACTGGTCCACAAGTTCGGAAAGAAGGACGTCGACGACTTCGAGGCGTTCATCCGGGAGCTGGAGGCGCAGCCGAGCCAGGCGGTGGGCGAGCTCTTCGTGTTCGTGGACGAGTGCCACCGCACCCAGAGCGGCAAGCTCCACCGGACGATGAAGGCGCTGCTCCCGAACGCGGTGTTCATCGGTTTCACCGGCACGCCCCTGCTCAAGAAGGACAAGAAGACCAGCCGCGAGGTCTTCGGTGGCTACATCCACACCTACACCTTCAGCGAGGCGGTCGAGGACGAGATCGTCCTCGACCTGGTTTACGAGGCCCGCGACATCGCCCAGCACCTGGGCTCCGAGGACAAGATCGACGCCTGGTTCGAAGCCAAGACGCGCGGCCTGAACGACTGGCAGAAGGCGGCTCTGCGGGAGCAGTGGGGCACCATGCAAAAGGTGCTCAGCTCGCGCTCGCGCATGGAACGCGTGGTGCGCGACATCGTCTTCGACTTCAGCGTGAAGCCGCGCTTGTCGAGCCAGCGCGGCAACGCCATGCTGGTGGCCTCCAGCATCTACGAGGCGTGCCGGTACTTCGAGCTGTTCCAGGGGACCCCGCTCAAGGGCAAGTGTGCGGTGGTGACCTCCTACGACCCCCAGGCCAGGGACATCAGCAAAGAGGACACCGGCGCGAACACGGAGACCGAAAAGGAGTTCGTCTACCGGACCTACACCGAGCTGCTGGAGAACGTGGTCGCCAATCCCGGCAAGTCCAAGACGGAGACCTACGAGGACGAGGCGAAGGAGCTTTTCACCCAGCAGCCCGCGAACATGAGGCTGCTCATCGTCGTGGACAAGCTCCTCACCGGCTTCGACGCGCCGCACTGCACCTACCTGTACATCGACAAGTCCATGCAGGACCACGGGCTCTTCCAGGCCATCTGCCGCACGAACCGCCTGGACGGGGACGACAAGGACTTCGGCTACATCGTGGACTACAAGGACCTGTTCAAGAAGGTCGAGAAGGCCATCGCGGTCTACACCTCCGAGCTGGCCCACGAGGAGGGCCAGCCCCAGCCCGAGATCCTGCTCCAGGACCGGCTGGCCAAGGGGAAGGAGCGGTTGGACGACGCCTTGGAGGCCCTCGCCCTGCTCTGCGAGCCTGTGGAACCGCCCAGCGGAGAGCTGGAGCACATCCGGTACTTCTGCGGGAACCCCGAGATGCCGGCGGACCTCACCGAGCACGCCCCGCAGCGGGTCGCCCTGTACAAGGCGACGGTGGCGCTGGTGCGGGCCTTCGCGAGCATCTCCGACGAGCTGGAGGCCGCAGGCTATTCGCCGGCGGAGATTACACGCATCAAGAAGGACGTGGACCGCTACCTCAAGCTTCGGGAGATCATCCGCAAGGCGAGCGGGGAGACCATCGATCTAAGGGCCTACGAGGCCGACATGCGTCACCTCATCGACAACTACGTCGAGGCCGCCGAGCCGCGGAAGATCTCTCCCTTCGACGGCGTGGGGCTGCTGGACCTGATCGTGAAGTCCGGCATCGCCAACGCCATCGCGAGCCTCCCCGAGGGCATCAAGAGCAGCAAGGACGCCATCGCCGAGACCATCGCCAACAACGTCCGAAGCCGGATCATCAAGGAACACCTCAATGACCCTGCCTACTACGACAAGATGTCGGCCCTGCTGGACGAGATCCTCAAGGACCTCCGCGCCCGGCGCATCGAGTACGAGGCGTACCTGAAGAAGATCGCCGACCTCGCCAGACAGGTCCAGGCGGGACAACCTGACGACACCCCCGAGCAGATCAACACCCCTGGGCGGCGCGCCCTGTTCAACAACCTGGGCCAGGACGAGGAGCTGGCGCTACGGGTGGACGAGGCCGTCAAGACCCGAGCCCCGGACGGATGGCGTGGTGTCCTGGCCAAGGAGCGGGTGGTCAAGCAGGCGCTGTACGAGGTCCTCCAAGACAAGGACGAAGTCGAGCGCCTCTTCCCCATCGTCACCCGGCAGCAGGAGTATTGATGGGGGGGACGATCCGGCTCGGCGAGGTCGTGCTCGATGTCGCGCACAAGGACATCAAGAACCTCCACCTGAGCGTGTACCCGCCGGACGGCCGGGTTCGCGTGTCCGCGCCTCGACACATGAGCCTGGACACCATCCGCGTCTTCGTGATCTCCAAGCTCGGCTGGATCAAGCAAGAGCAGCGGAAGCTCCGGGAGCAGGAGCGAGAGACCCCGCGGGAGTACCTGGACCGGGAGAGCCACTACGTGTGGGGGGAGCGCTACCTGCTGGAGGTCGTGGAGCGACCGGCGGCGCCACGGGTGGAGCTGAAGCACCGGGCGCTCGTCCTCCAGGTGCGCCCAGGGAGCAACGCAGCGAAGAAGAAGGAGGTCCTGGCCCGCTGGTACCGGGACCAGATCAGGGCGGCCCTCCCCGAGCTGACCGCAAGGTGGGAGCCACGACTCGGCGTCGAGGTTGCGCGCTTCTTCGTGCAGCACATGAAGACGAAGTGGGGGGGCTGCACACCCGCCACCCGCACCATTCGGCTAAACACCGAGCTGGCCAAGAAGCCCCGCGAGTGCCTGGAGTACATCCTCGTGCACGAGATGGTGCACCTGGTCGAGCCTACCCACAACGAGCGCTTCCAGCGGCTCATGGACAGCGTCATGCCGATGTGGCGAGAGCGGCGAGAGGAGCTGAACCGAGCGCCGCTGGCCCATGAGGAGTGGGGGTACTGATGGCGGTGTCCGTGGCAGCCCTGCCGGCCTCCGCCGTCTACGCGGGCGCGGACGGCGTGGTCGTGTGGGAGGGCTACGCGGTGTCCGACGAGGAGGCTCTTCGAGCCTTCCTCCGTGGCCCGGTCGCCGCACGGGCGCAGGACACGGGTGAGGAGGAATCTTTCGAGGACGAGCTCCAGGCACTGGCGACCACCGGTATGGGAACGGAGTTCCTGGCGCGGTTCCTCGCGGCCGTCCCGGAGGAGAAGAGCTGGGAGATCGGCGAGGCCTTCGCCGAGGCGGTACTTGCCGAAGATGGCAACCGCGAGGTCATCTGGCCCTGGAACGATCTCCGGGATCGTCGCACCCCACAGGCCAGCCTGCCGGGTGCGGACCTGGTGGGCTTCTGCCGCGATGACGGTGGGTTCTGCCTGCTCTTCGGTGAGGTGAAGACCTCATCCGACGCGGGGGCGCCCCCCCAGGTGATGTACGGGCGAAGCGGCATGACCTGGCAACTCGAGAGCAACGCCACGCGGCTCGATGTCCAGCACAGCCTTCTCCGCTGGCTGCGGTGGAGGTGTCAATCGGCTGAGTTGAAGACCGTCTACCGGCAGGCGGTCGGGCGGTACCTGAACTCCTCGGGAAAGGACCTGTTGATTGTCGGTGTCCTTTTGCGCGACACCCCGAGCAACGAGAAGGACGTCAAGAGTCGCGCCCGGTATCTCGCGGGGTGCCTGGAAGCCCCGACGCAGGTTGAGGTGTACGCCTGGTACCTACCTCTGGCCGTATCTGACTGACTGGCGCGCCGTGTTGGGGGGTGGCGCGTGAGCTGGGTCCTCGCTGCCATCGGTGAAGAGCGAGTTCGGCAGGCAGAAGTTGAGGCCAGCCGGCGCCGGGTCGGCGCGGCGTTGGGGATCGATGCCATTGCTCGGGGGCCGGACAGCGAGCTTCGAGAGGTCGGCGCGGCACTCGAGTTGCGGGTCTATGACCTGCTCGCCGATGAAGATCATGCGGAAGCGCTGCGAAAGGCGAGTGCTCACGCCTTCCAGGTGTGCCGTACGCTCCCGCGTCCGGTCGAGCCGATCGATGCTGCGGAATGGCTACTCCGCCTGGCGTGCATGGCGGTCATCGGAGATCGCGGGGCCGATGTGCGGCGGATCCTAACCGAGGAGGGCATCCCGGAGCTTCCGCTGGTCGATGAAGACTGGGGACGCCGGGTGTGGTCCACCACGCTGGACACCTGGCTCCGGCTCATCCGCAAGCAGGGCTGGGAAGACCTCGACCGCATCCAGGAGAACGTCGTCAACCTGCGGAGGCAGCAGCGTGCCCATGAGCCGGCCTTCCTCGCCCGGCTGGAAGAAGCGAGTACCCGAGGGCCCGCCTGGCAGTTGATCGCCGAGTACCACCTGGCCAAGGCCGCCGAGATCCTCGGTGTGTTCATGGGCCAGGGGACCGGCCCGGACGGTCGGTACGACATTCATCAGCAGTTGGAGGCCCAATTCGACCGGGCGATCGGTGCCTGTGGGCGCGGTGGGCTCATCGACCTGGAGATCCTGGTGCGGCTGCTCGCCCGCGCGGCCTCGGTGCTGGTGGACAACAGCATCTGGACTGTGACCCGCGCGGTGAACAGCCGAGTCACCCGCTTCGTCCAGGACATCGTTTCGCGCGAGCGGCCTCATCCCATCTTCGAGATGCTGCCTCCCCAGCGGCGGACGCTTCGGGAGGAGGGATTGCTGGGTTCCGGGCACCGTTCGGTCGTCGTCAGCTTGCCGACCTCCAGCGGCAAGACCATGATCGCCGAGTTCCGGATGCTCCAGGCGCTCAACCAGTTCGATCGGGAGCGAGGTTGGGTCGCGTATCTCGCTCCGACCCGCACGTTGGTCAAGCAGCTCACCGTTCGCCTTCGGAGGGACTTTTCCCAGCTCGGAATCGGTGTGGAGCGCGTGAGCCCTGCCCTGGAGATCGACGGCATCGAAGCGGCGATGCTGACGGACGAGGACGCGTCCAGGCAGTTCCGCGTGTTGGTGACCACACCCGAGAAGCTCGACCTCATGCTGAGGGGAGGCTGGGAAGCGGAGATTGGCCGTCCGCTCACCCTGGTCGTTGTGGATGAGGCGCACAACCTGGGCAGCCCCAGCCGCGGGATCAAGCTGGAACTCCTGCTGGCGACCATCAACAGGGAGTGCCGCTACGCCCAGTTCCTGCTGCTGACGCCCTTCATCGGCAACGCACAGCAGATCGCCCGCTGGCTGGCTCCCGATAGCCACAAGAACGTGGAACTGGCGCTGGACTGGACGCCCAACGACCGCGTGATCGCCATCTCCGAGCCCGAGCGTGGTCCGGGGCGGGGCGCGTTCAAGGTACGCCTTTCCACCTTGCACACCACCAAGAAAACGCTGACCATTCCCGAGGATCTCAACCTCCCGGAGAACCGCCCGCTGGGGTTGTCCTGGTCGCAAGCCAAGGCGCAGGGTGCGCTCGCCGCAGCGACCGCGCAGCAGTTCCGAGGCCGTGGCACGGTGATCGTGCTCGCGGACAAGCCCCGAAACTCCTGGTCTCTTGCCGCCCGTTTCAAGGTGGAAGAGAATCGTCGAACGGCCCTCGCCGACGAAATCGAAACCGCCAAGGTCTTCCTCGCCGAGGAGTTCGGGGAGGGCTTCGCGCTCACGGACCTTCTGGACTACGGGGTGGGGGTCCACCATGCCGGGATGTCGGACGAGGCGAAGGCCCTGGTGGAGTGGCTGACGGAGGCGGGTCACCTCGATGTCCTGGTGGCGACGACGACGATCGCGCAGGGCGTGAACTTCCCCGTCTCCGGGGTGGTCCTGGCGTCGCACCAGTACCCCTACGGTGAAGACATGCCGCCAGAGGACTTCTGGAACATCGCCGGGCGCGCCGGGCGTGTTGACCAGGGTGACCTCGGAATCGTCGCGCTCGCGGCGGGCACCTCGGAGAAGAGGGAGAAGCTGGAGGCGTTCGTCGCCAGGAACGTGGGGGTCCTGAACTCGACGCTCATCAAGATGGTGCAGGAGGCGGCACGAGAGGGCTCGCTGATGTCGCTGGAGCGGCTCTCGTGGAAGCGAGAGTGGTCAGCGTTCCTGCAGTACCTCGCGCACACCTACCGGCAGATCGGAGATCACGAGCAGTTCGCCCTGGAGATTGAGCAGGTGCTGCGGGGCACCCTTGGATTCCAGGCGCTGCGTCGGAGCCATCCTGCCATGGCCAGGCTGTTCGTGCGCGGTGTCCGTCGGTATGGCGAGGGCCTGGCCGGACAGCCGCTGGGCCTCGTGGACAGCACGGGGTTCTCGCTGGAGACGGTTCGCAATACCCTGGGGCGCATCTCCGAGAGCCGACTGAACGAGGACGCATGGAGCAGTGAGCTGTTCGATGGCCCACGGCCGCACCTCAGCAAGATGATGGGGATCCTCCTGGAGGTTCCAGAGCTGCGAGAGAACCTGAAGGATGTCATCGGCGATCCGGCGCCGGATGGCGACAGGCTGGCCCGGATCGTCTGCGACTGGGTCCAGGGGCGCTCGCTCCAGGACATGGCGATGGACTACTTCAAGGTCACCAGGGGCGGGGAGGTAAACGCCACCGACACGATGACGAAGTGCTGCCAGCGCATGTTCGGTCGGCTGACGCAGACCGCGTCATGGGGGCTCGCCGCGCTCCAAGCGCTCACGTTCCGGGAGGGGTTCGAGAGGCTGGGTGAGGACGAGCAACGCTCGCTGCGCAACCTGCCGGCGCGCGTCTACTACGGCGTCAACACCGACGAGGCGCTCGCGCTTCGCCTTGTCGGGGTGCCCAGGAGGGCGTCGGAGCCGTTGGCCAGCGCGCTGGGGGTCACCGCTACGACGCCGCTTACCGAGGTGAGAGCAGCGCTGCGCACCCAGGGAGAAACCCCCTGGCGGGAGGCGCTGGGCGAACTCGGGCCGACATACCGGAAGGTGTGGGCGGTCGTGGAGGGGGAGTGACGGATGATCCGATACCTGTTGCCTTCTCCATCCACGAGCGCCTACGCAGTCTGTGCCAGGAGGCGAGGCAGTTCGTTGCGGATGCCCTGGGAGCGGAGGCGGATCACGCGGTAACCGTTCAGCCCCCCTGTTGAGCTGCTGATCGAGGTGTGGGAATCGTGGCGCATGACGACCACGACGAAGTCCCTGGAGCAGAAGATCGAGCGCGCGGTGGAGCAGATCGTGCGCGAGCACCTGGCGGCCTGCGAGGCCGCGGCCGCGGTGGCGGTGCGCGGTATCCACGCAGCTGCGGCATCTACCCAGGTTGATGTGAGCATGTGAGTCCGTATCCACGCAGCTGCGGCATCTACCCAGGTTGAGGTGACCATGTGAGTCCTTGCTCGTAGCAAGGAGATCCCCATGGCAAGGTCCCAAGCGGCTCAACGATGGTCGG
>JALTMS010000507.1 GCA_027001345.1 Acidobacteriota bacterium
GCCGAGCAGCGTGCCGAGTCGGCCGAGCCGCGCCCCGACACGGCTGTCCTTCTTGACGGACTGACGTCGGGCCAGATCTTCCACCGAGGCCAGCAGCGCCCGCCAGGCTCGCCCGATGGGCTCGGCTGGAGGAGGATCGAGGTGCAGGCGCTCCCACGACTCGTCGAGGCGCTGCCGGAGCCGACGCGGCGCGAGACCCTCGGCCAGCAACCCTCGCAGGCTCCGGGCACGCCCCAGCGCCCAGGCCAGCGAGGGCTCGTCGGCGTCGGCCAGGGCCGCGGCCAACTCCACCAGCGCCCGATCCGCGGCGCCATCCCCAACTCCCTCGAGCAGGCAGTCACCGAAAGCCGGAGGACGAGCCGGGCCCGCCGCGTCGAGGGCAGCGCCCTGTTCGCTACGGACGATGATCGGCGGATGCACCTCGAGCACGCCGGAGAGCGCGCCACGGGTGGTGGTGGGTGCGAAGCGCAGAATGAGCTTTTCCGCCCGCTTGCCCGAGGGAGGCTCGATCCGGGCATCGAGGCGCAGGGGCGAAGCGCCCACCTTGCGCATCAAGGTCTTGCCTTGCCGGTCCTCGAGCCACAGCCCGGCAACACCCCGCCCTTCCCAGGTGGCAAGGAAGTGCCACTCGCCTCGCTGATCGGGACGAAGTGAAATGCGAAAGGCTCCCGGCAGACCGTCGGCCGCATCCAGGCGGTAGCGGCGCACACCCTCTGCCTGTCCCCCCAGCGCGAAGGCGACGATCAGGGCGCCAACGATCGCAGCCGCAGCGAGACGGTGGAACGCGATACCTGGGGCGGGTCGAGCATCACCCCTCCCCTGGCACGCACCTTTTTCAGCAGCACGATGGCGCGGCCGGCCAGGCGCCGGGTCGCACCGTAGTCGATATCGCACTGAAACCACTCCCTTTCTGCCTGCGGCGTGGCGGCATCTCGGCGAGTGTCCCGCTCCCATGATCCTTCCCACACCCGCCGGGGCCGTCGAGGATCGTCGACGGCATAGATCTCGGCCCAGCGGTCGATCCGGTCGGCGACCAGGGAGCGGTCCCAGGACAGGATCAGCTCGCTGCCGCCGTCACCATCGAGATCGGCCGCCGTCAGCTCGCCATCGTGGGCCGGCGCTCCGGTCTCCTGCATCACGTAGCGCTTCCACAACAGCGTCTTGCCGTCCTCGCTGTAGACCGCAAGAGCCACTTCCGAGCCCTTCTCGACCGCATCGGCGCCGGTCAGAGCATTGACCAGACGCAGTACCTCGCGGCGCCCGTCACCGTCGAGATCGGCCCGCAGGCGGGTGCTGGAGAGCTGGGCTTCGACGGGAATCCGCGCGGGATCCGCGGGCAGCGACGGCGCCGGACGGCGAGCCGAGACCGCCCAACCCGCGCCCACGATCGACATCACCACCAAGGGCCAGGTTTTCGGCATTCCGCGGCCTCCTCGCCCCGCCCGGCGCGGGCTGTCCATGATACACGCCCTCCGCCGGCGGGGGTGCCTGTCGCCACCCTGCAGGTACCGAAGCAGCCACAGCGCTGTAAGATACTGCCCCCTCCCAGTGGAGACGATGAGCGATGACAAGCCGACCGATGGCCCTGGCGGGCTGCCTGCTGGCGGTGCTGATCCCCCCGGCCGCCAGCGCCGTCGACCAGGAGATCAGTTGGGGTGAGAGCGTCAATCAAGCTCTCGAGCAGAGCAAGAAGACCGGACGGCCGGTGCTGGTGGATGTCTGGGCGATCTGGTGTGTTCCCTGCCGCGAGATGGACCAGACGACCTACCGCGATCCCGAGGTGCTCGCGGCCTTCGAGAACTTCATCCCGGTCAAGGTCGATGCGGATGTGCAGAAGGTCTTCATCGAACGCTACCGGGTCGAGGCCTATCCGACGGTGCTGCTGCTCGATGACCGGGGAGACGAGATCACTCGCGCCCTCGGTTTCATCTCCGCCGGCGACATGCTCGACCTGCTCTCCGCGGTCCACGACGGCTACCCGGAATACCTGGACGTACGTGGCAGGAAAAAAGACCCCCAGGCGCTGGCTCGACTCGGACACTTTCTCGCCGGGGTGGGTAACGCCGAACGGGCCACCGACGTCTTCCGCCGGGCCCTCAAGCGCCACAAGCAGGACGACGCCACCCGGCAGAGCCTCGAACTGGAGCTGGCACGGGCCCAGGTCGCCACAGAAAACTACTCGGCGGCGGTGAAGATCCTGCGCCGACTGGCGGACAGTGGCGCGAGTGACGAACTCCGGGCCCACGCTCTGGCGGAACTGGCCGAGGCCCAGGCTGCCCGGGGCCGCGACGAAGACGCCGCCGCGGCCCGCGAGCGCCTGGCACGGGAGTTTCCCGCCCTCGCCCACTGACTCCCGACACCCGGATCATTGCGAGGCTCCACCTCGAAGCCTCACGCGTGAGCCGGGCTAGCGGTCGGCCGGAGGGATGCCCATCCCGCGGCGATCCGGATAGGGGGGGCGCTTGACCGGACGCGGCGGCTTGCGCTCGAGTTCCTCGAGGAGTTCGGCGATCGCCCGGTCGAGCTGAGGATCGCCGCCATCGACCATCAGAGCCGGATCGTCGATCACTTCGATATCCGGATCGACGCCGTGGCCCTCGACGCCCCAGGTGCCGTCCTTCTCGTAGAACGCGAAACGCGGCACGGTCACCGCCGCACCATCGATCAGGGGTGGATTGCCGGAGATCCCGACCAGGCCACCCCAGGTGCGGGTGCCGATCAGCTTGCCCAGCCCCGCCTGGCGGAAGTACCAGGGGAAGGCATCGCCTCCCGAGCCGGCCAGCCCATTGATCAGCATCGCCTTGGGTCCATCGTGGGAGTCGGGGGGCCAGACCCAGTCTTCGCCGTCCCGCAAGGCCCAGTAGTTCGTCCTCGGGCGATTGAGCAACTCGATGAAGCGGGTCGGAATCTGTCCACCGGAGTTCCAGCGATCGTCGATGATCAGCGCGTCCTCGCGGAGCTGGCTGTAGAAGCCTCGCACCAGTTCGTTCTGACCACCGATGCCCGTGGAGGGCACGTGGATGTAGCCGATTCGACCGCCGCTGTTTCGCTCGACGTAGGCCCGGTTGTGCTCGACCCACTCCCTGTAGCGCAGGTTCATCTCCTCGCCCAGATCGATCGGTTCGACGACGACCTCTCGCGCATCCTCGTCGATCGTCGGCTTCGAACTGACGGTCAAGGTCACCGCACGGCCGATCTTGCCGATCAGCGGAACCCAGGGATCCACCGACGGATCAAGGGGCTCACCATTGACCGCCAGCAGATAATCTCCCTCGGCGACATCGACGCCCGGCTGGCTGAGCGGGCCGCGTCCGTCGACATCCCAAGCAGCCGCTTCGATGATGTGAGCAATACGGTAGGCCCCCTGGTGAAGTTCGAAGTCCGCTCCGAGCAGGCCGGCGCGCAGCCGTGGCGAGCGGATCCCGCTGTCGCCGCCGAAGTAGTAGGCATGTCCCACGTTGAGTTCGGCGATCAGCTCGCGAATCACGAAGCTCAGATCGTCTCGGGTCACACAGTCGGCAACCATCGCCCCGTAGCGCTCGCGCATGGCGGACCAGTCGACACCGTGCATGTGGGGGTCGTAGAAGTAGTCTCTCTCGAAGCGCCAGGCGTCGTTGAAGATCTGAGGCCACTCCTGGCGCGGGTCGATCCACATGTCCATCCCCGCGGTGACGACCTTCTTGGCTTCCTTGTCGGATTTGGCCGCGGCCTTCTGGATGAACGCCGCACCGGCGCGCATGACCAGCAGCGACTTGCCGTCAGCGGAAATGTCGAAGCCTCCTGCTCCCTTGGAGACCACCTTCTCTTCCCGCTTGTCGTCTTCCAGGTCGAAGATCATGATCGCCGGCTTGTGACCGCTGCCGCGCACACCACGTCGGACGTAGATCAGGTGCCCCTTGTCATTGACCGCCAGACGACCGAAAACGCCGGGATCGACGGGCAGGGCGACGGCGCGACGCTCGAAACCGTCGAAGTCGATGGCGACCTCGATCTTTTTCTCGTCCTTGCCACCCTTCTTCTCTTCGCCGTCCGACTTGCCCTTCTGCTTGTTCTTCTTGCTCTTCTTTGCGCTCTTGACGGCGTCTTTCTTTGCCGTCTCCTTGTCTTCTTTCCCCTCGTCGGCCTTCTCTTCGTCACTCTTCGGCGCAAAGGGCGAAGCCTGATCGGCCTTCAACGGCACGACGAAGAGCATCTCGGTGCCGGCATAGAGGAAGGTCGTATCCAGCTCACCGTAAAGCGGCGAGAAGTGCCGGCTCGAGGCGAAGAAGAGATACTTTCCCTTCCGATCGAAGGTGGGAGTGCTGTCGTTGAAAGTTGCTGACGTGACCTGGTGCCGGGTCCGGTTCTCGACGTCGTAGATCCAGATCGAGGCATTGGTCAAGCCCTCGCCCTGTCGATCGTAGGCGATCCAGCGGCTGTCTGGAGACCAGCTCACCGAGGGGGTGCGGGCCTGCGGGTCCCGATCGATCTCGACGAATTTGCCGTCCTCGATGGTGACCAGCAACAGTGCTCCCGCCTTGTCGACCACCAGCAGCTTCTTCGAGTCCGGCGCCCAGGTGACCGAGGTGTAGAACGTGGCCTTTCCGCGGGCCAGCGTTCGACTCTCCCCCCGACCGTCCGCGGGCACGAGGGTCAGCTCATACTCACCGCTCGCATCGGAAAAGAAGGCGATCCACTTCCCATCGGGACTCCACTCGGGCCGTCTTTCCGCCACACCGCCGCTGCGCGTCAGGTTGCGCGGCGAACCGTGCTCCCGGGGCAGGGTCCATACGTCGCCCCGGGCGGAGACCACCGCCCGCTTGGCGGAAGGCGACAGGGCCCAACTGTAGATGAACTTCGATGCATCCACGTGCCGGCGGCGCAAGGTGGGACGAGCACCGGGAATGCGCACGTTCACTTCACGCAACTTGCGAGTGCCCAGATCGAGCAGATAGAGCGCATCCCGGTTCTGCAGGACGATCTCGCCCTGGCCGGCGTCCCCCGGCCCGATCGCCGCGTAGCGTACGTCGAAATCCTCGAACGAGGTGATCTGCTGCCGGCGGCCGCTGGCCGGGTCGAAGACCCACACATTGCGGCGATGGGCCGGACCGGCATCCGAAAGATAGTAGAGCTTACCCCCGTGCCACATCGGCTCAGTGTCGGTACCCTCCCAGTCGGTGGCCCGCCGCGAAGTATGCTCGACCAGATCGAAGAGCCAGATGTCCGACGCCATCCCGCCGCGATAACGCTTCCACGAACGCTCGTCTCGATTCGACGGCGTGTAGGCCAGCGTCCGTCCATCGGCTGCCAGCGAGGCCTTGGTTCCGTAGGGGATCGGCAGCGCCTGGGGCAGTCCGCCGGCCGGATCGACAGTGTAGAGCCGGGGAATCCGCCGGCTGCGATTGAAGGCCGCGGTATAGAACATCAGCTTGCCGTCCGGAGTCCAGTCGGCGAGGGTCTCCCGACCCGGATGGTGGGTCACTCTGTAGGGCGCCACACCACCGGCCACGGGCAGGGTGTAGATCTCCGGGTCGCCGTCGTAGTTTCCCGTGAAGGCCACGCTCTTGCCGTCGGGGCTGAAGCGCGCCCGCAGTTCCGGCCCCGGGGGGCTGGCCAGCGGAATCGCCACCCCGCCGTCCCGCGGCACCAGCCAGAGATCGTCGGCATAGAGAAAGACGATGCTCTCGGCGGAGACATCGGGAGAGCGCAGCATTCCGGGGTGGGGAGCGACCTCGGCCAGCGCGGACCCGGTCAAGGCGATCAGGAGTGCGAACAGGGCCCAGGCGGGCAGGAGTCGTTCGATTGCGGCTTTCGTCGTCACGGGCTTTCCTCCACTTGCACCGGCCCACGGCCCGAGGAGCAGACGCTCCCGGTGCGGCAAGGCGGACCAGGAGGCGATGATAGCCGCCGGAGCGGGACCCACGCCCACCATTCACGGTCTGCTGGCAACCACCGGCAGCCCCGAGAAATCCCCCCTGCCGCTGGGCAGCGAGCGTATCTTCTTGCGCCCCGCGAGACGCGCCAGCGGGGCGCCGATCTGCCGTCGAAAGAGGAGATGTGTCTCGATTTCCGCGGAAGGAGGAAGTGGCAGCTCAGCTGATCGAGTGCAACGGGACGACCCCGAGCACCGGATGGGGATCGGAGAGCGCCGCAAAGAGAAGGTGCGCCGACTCCCGCCACTCCGGCGCCGAGGATGAGCGTTGAGAATCACCACATCCGGGCGCTGAATTCTTCGACACCCACGGATACCCGCAAGCGGCCTGTTTTCCGATCGTTGGCGGAGTCACCGGGCAAGGACCGCCGAATCCGCCAGCGACGGCCGTTGAAAGAATCAACAGTCAGCCTTGCGCAAGATCACCCGTGACTACCGTAAGTCGTTGAAAAACAGTATGGTACATCAATCGTGATCTGTGGCACGACATTCGCAGATCTCCCGCTCCCGGCGCAGGGGCGCCATGGGACCCGGAGGTGAGATGTCTGTCTACGCGATTCTTTTCGACCAGACCCTCTGCGTGGGCTGCCGCGCCTGCGAGGAGGCCTGCCAGCAGGAGAACCATCAACCCCCCCACCAGGCCGAGGGTCTCGACGCTGAGTCCTTGACCTGGGTCGAGGATCTCGGCGACGAGAACTACGCTCGTCATCTCTGCATGCACTGCGAGAATCCCACCTGCGCTTCGGTCTGCCCGGTCGCGGCTCTACAGAAGAGTCCTCTCGGCCCGGTGACCTGGTCGGCCGAGCGTTGCATCGGCTGCCGCTACTGCATGCTGGCCTGCCCATTTCACGTTCCGCGCTACCAGTGGAACAGTCCCAACCCCGAGCTGCGCAAATGCCAGATGTGCGCCCACCGTCTCGCCCAGGGACGGCCCACCGCCTGCGCGGAGGCCTGCCCGACGGGAGCCACCACCTTCGGTCGGCGCAGAACCTTGCTCCGCGAGGGCCGGAACCGCATCGAGAGCGACCCGGAAACCTACCTGGAGACGATCTACGGGCGACAGGAAGCCGGTGGCACTTCCGTACTGATGTTGCTCGGCCGGACCTGCGGCACGGCCCACTTGCCGGCCAACGTGCCGCCCTACGACCTGCCCCGCCTGACCTGGGGAGTACTCGAGAAACTTCCGCTGATCATTCCCGTCTGGGGTGTCTTTCT
Source organism: Acidobacteriota bacterium (assembly GCA_027001345.1). Taxonomy (GTDB): domain Bacteria; phylum Acidobacteriota; class Polarisedimenticolia; order J045; family J045; genus JALTMS01. Next base: position 7,127 of record JALTMS010000507.1, read on the forward strand.
CGGCGGCGTCTACTGGCTGACCCAACGTCGAGAGGCTGTCGCCCGCGCCGAAGGCGCCGAGAAGGGGGAACAGCAATGAGCCGCCGCCTGGGTTTTTGGACGGGATTCTTCGTACTGCTGATGATGCTCTTCAGCATCGTCATCGTACGCCGCTTCACCGGCGGCCTGGGGGCCGTGTCCAACCTGAACGATGAGATGCCCTGGGGCCTGTGGATCGGCTTCGATCTGCTGTCGGGGGTCGCCCTGGCCGCTGGTGGCTTCACCATCACCGCGATCGTCTACCTGCTTCACCTCGAGCGCTACCGCCCGATCGTCCGCCCCGCGCTGCTGACGGCCTTCCTCGGCTATCTGATGGTGATCGCGGCCTTGCTGGTGGATCTCGGCCGACCATGGAACATCTGGCATCCGCTGATCTTCTGGAATCCTCACTCGGTGATGTTCGAGGTCGGCTGGTGCGTCATGCTCTACACCACCGTGCTCTTTCTCGAATTCCTCCCGCTGGTCTTCGAACGCTTCCGCATCCACCGCGCCCTGCTCTTCTGGAGCCGCTATCTGACACCCCCGCTGGTCATCGCCGGCGTGCTGCTTTCGACCCTGCATCAGTCCTCTCTCGGCACGCTCTACGTCATCGTGCCGGAAAAGCTGCATCCGCTGTGGTACTCGCCGATTCTGCCGCTACTCTTCTTCGTCTCCGCCATCGCTCTCGGCCTGGCGATGACCAATGTGGAGTCCTTTCTCTCCCTGCGGGCTTTCGGCAAGCGGCTCGAGCCGGAGATCCTCCGCGGCCTGGGACGAGCCACCGCCGTAACACTGCTGCTCTACCTGACCCTACGTTTCGAAGACCTCTACGTGCGAGGGGTTCTGGGCCAGGCCTTCGTACTCGACACGGCATCCATCTTCTTCCTGCTGGAGGTCGGGCTGGGAGCCATCTTGCCGATGGCCATGCTCTTCACGCGGCAGGTCCGACGGCGACCCCTGGCGCTGCTCGGCGCCCAGCTCCTGGTCGTGCTGGGCCTGATCTTCCAGCGCATGAACGTCGCGGTCACAGCCTTCCAGCTCGGCACGGGCGCCTCCTACACGCCCGACTGGCAGGAATTCGTCGTTTCCATCGGATTGGTGGCCATCGGCTTTGCCGCCTTCGCTCTGGCCGTGCGCTTGCTACCGGTGTTCCCGGAGGGCCCCGTCAGGCACCCCGAACCCACCGATCCCTTTTCGGCGCTGGCCCCCTGAGGAAGGGGGCAGCGCGATTCGTCGGGGAGACCGCCATGCCAGGCACCGTCGCCGGCAAGCTCACGATCCTCGTCACGGCCTCGCTGGTCGTCGTCTTCGGCCTGGGGACCTGGCTCAACGTGATGATCCAGGAGCGCGCCTCCCACCTGATCCTGCGCCACAACGGCGCCCGCATCGCCGACATGATCGCCGGCGCGACCCGGGAATCGATGCTGCACAACGACCGGGAGCGGATTCAGGCGATGGTCGACACCCTCGTTCGTCAGCCTGGGGTGGAGCGCATCCGCATCGTCCGCAAGACCGGCGAGATCGCCTACTCCACCGCCGCCGCGGAGATCGGCTCGACTCTCGACAGCCGCCTCGAACAGTGCATGACCTGCCACCAGCAACCGCAGCCGCCCGAGATGCTCCCCGCTGACGAGCGCGTACGAGTGATCGACAACGGCGAGCGGCGAGCGCTGGGAATCACCCGGGTGATCTACAATGAACCCGACTGCTCGACGGCCGCCTGCCACGAGCACCGACAGAATGAACGCCTGCTGGGAATTCTCGACGTTCACCTGGCCCTCGGCCCCTATGATGCCGCTCGTCGCCGCAGCGCCCTCGAGCTGGTCCTCACCTCGCTGGTCGGCATTCTCCTCGTACTCGCAATCACGATCCTCTCCCTCCAACGGATGGTCGGCCGGCCCGTTCGTGTCCTGATCCAAGGGGCGCGGAAGCTGGGGAAAGGCGACCTCTCGGCCCGCGTTCCCGAGTCCTCGGACGACGAGATCGGCGAGTTGGCCCGCACCTTCAATCAGCTCGCACGAGATCTGGAGATCACCCGCGGTGAGCTGATGAATCTGACCCAGACCCTCGAGGCACGCGTCGAAGAAAAGACCCGTGAACTCCGGCAGGCTCAGGACCAGATCCTGCAAGCCGAAAAGATGGCATCTCTGGGCAAGCTTGCGGCCGTGGTGGCGCATGAAATCAACAACCCGCTCTCCAGCGTCGTGACCTACGCCCGCACCCTGGTACGCCGCCTGCAGAAGGGGCGCAGCACCACCCCCGAACAAGACCTTCAGTGCCTCGAGTCCATCGCCTCGGAAGCCGCGCGGTGCGGCGCGATCGTCAGTCAATTGCTGGCCTTCGCGCGACAGCGCGGCGGACGTTTCGCGCCCTTGCGGATCAACGACGTGGTGCAGAAGGCGGTCTTTCTCCTGCAGCACAAGCTCACGCTCAGTGGTGTGCGAGTCGAGCGGGAGATGCACTCCGATCTGCCCGAGATCGTGGCTGACGCCGACCAGATCCAGCAGGCCCTGATGGCCCTGCTGATCAACGCCAGTCAGGCCCTCGAGGAAGGTGGCGTGGTGACGCTGCGCACGTGGCACGAAGAACCCTGGATCGTGATCCAGGTGGCCGACGACGGCCCCGGTATGCCTGCCGAGGTCGCCGAACGGGTCTTCGAGCCCTTCTTCACCACCCGCGAAGACGAAGGTGGTGTCGGCCTCGGCCTGTCCGTGGTCTACGGCATCGTCGAACGCCATGGTGGAACGATCGCCTTGCAGACGGCACCCGGCGAGGGCTGCTGCTTTTCTCTGCGCTTTCCTCGCCGGCCGCCCTGCCGGGAGGACACCCCCCTTCCGGCCGAAGAGAGTGAACGATGAGCCCACGCCCACCGAGACTGCTGATCGTCGATGACGAAGTTCACGTGCGCGAATCGCTCTCCCGCTGGTTTACCGACGACGGCTACGAGGTGAAATGCGCCGCGGGAGGCAAGCAGGCACTGAGTCTGCTCGGGCGGGAGCGCTTCGACATCATGATCAGCGATATCAAGATGCCCGGAATGGACGGCCTCGAACTCCAGCGCCAGGTGCGCAAGGTCGACAGGAGGTTGCTGATCATTCTCGTCACCGCCTACGCCTCGGTCAACACCGCCGTGCAGGCTCTCAAGGAGGGCGCCTACGACTACCTGGTCAAGCCCTTCGACCCGGCGGATCTGTCGCGAGTCGTGGAAAAGGCATGCGAAAAGATTCGTCTCGAGGAAGAGAATCAGGCCTTGCGGCGGCGCATCGAGGAGCATCAAGGCCCGGAGTTCGTCGTCGGCGTCAGCCAGGAAATGCGCCGGGTGATCGAACTGGTCGACTCCGTCGCTCCGACGGACACCACGGTACTCGTGCGGGGAGAATCGGGCACCGGCAAGGAACTCGTCGCACGCATGATCCACTCCCGTAGTCCTCGCGCCTACAACCCTCTGGTGGCGGTCAATTGCGGCGCCTTGCCCGAATCGCTGCTCGAGTCGGAACTCTTCGGCCACGAAAAAGGATCGTTCACCGGTGCCACGGCGCGACGTCGAGGCAAGCTCGAACTGGCCGACGGCGGCACCCTCTTTCTCGACGAGATTGGTGAGACTTCGCCCAAGGTGCAGGTGGAGTTGCTCCGCGCTCTGGAAGAAAAGCGCTTCACGCGAGTCGGTGGAACGCGGACCATCCCGGCGGATTTCCGGGTGGTCTGTGCGACCAACAGCGACCTGGAGCGGGCCGTGAAGGCCCGAACCTTCCGAGAGGATCTCTACTACCGCATCAACGTCTTCCAAATCCACCTCCCGCCCCTGCGTGAGCGGCCGGAAGACGTGCTACCGATCGCCGAGCACTTTCTCGAGCGCTTTGCCGGTGCCATGGGCCGCAGGATCGAGGGCTTCTCCCAGGCGTCCCGGGAAGTGCTGATGCGCTATCCCTGGCCGGGTAACGTACGAGAGCTGGCCAACGCAGTGGAGCGCGCCCTGGTGGTCTGCCGGGGTACGACGATCGAGCCCCACCATCTTCCGATTCATCCATCGGGCCATGATCAAACGGCGGAGGACCCTGACGACCTTTCCCTCGAGGGCGTCGAGCGACGGCAGGTACAGCGGGTGCTCAAGCTGACCGAGTTCAACGTCACCCGAGCCGCCAAGTTGCTGGGGGTCGATCGTGTCACGCTCTACAACAAGATGCGCAAGTACCATATCGAGCGTCCGTGAGCGCGCCTGCCGTGGACACAGCATCCGACGTGGACACAGCATCCGAGAAGTGGCGGAGTGTGGAGATCATCGCGCTCGGCCCCGTACTCGACAGGACCCTGTCAGCCCTCGGCATCAGCCTGGAAGGCTACCTGGCCTGCCCCGTGCGACTCACCCGTCCCGGTCCGAGTATCGAGTCGGCTTTCGATCCGCGACGGGGGCAGTACGCAGCCTTGACCCTGCTCGAGTTGATCGAAGAGCCGAAGCGGCCGGCCGTTCTGCGGCTGGGAGTCACCCGCGGCGATCTCTTTCTGCCGGTCTTCACCCACATTCTCGGCGCCGCGCGGCTGGGAGGTCGGATCGCGGTGGTCTCACTGTTTCGACTGACCATCGACGGCACGACCGATGCCCACGACCCGAGTCCTGACCGACTGCTCAAGGAGGCCCTGCACGAACTCGGTCACGCCGCCGGCCTGATTCACTGCCACTGTGCATGGTGCGCCATGGCTCCGTCGCGCACGGCGGAGGAGGTCGATCTCAAGGACAGCAGCTTCTGCCCGTCCTGTGCGCGGCGCGTGGGCGGCGGCC
>JALTMS010000508.1 GCA_027001345.1 Acidobacteriota bacterium
CGCCTGGCCTACTACGCACCGGACGGCAACGGCCCCTTCCGGGGAAGCACCGAAGAAGACGTGATCCGCCAGCTCGGCGGCAGCCTGCCCCCGGGCGTGGAGGTGCTCCCGCTCGAGCGCAAGAACGCCGAGACCGGCGAGCGCGAGGTGGTCGAGTACTGGGCGGTGGAGAAGACAGCCGCCGTGACGGGCGCCGATTTGCAGAATGCTCAGGCTCGCAAGGATCAGCAGTGGGGCCGCTGGCAGGTGGATTTCCAGCTTCGGGTCCGGGCCGCTGATCGCTTTGCCAAGTTCACCCGGGCCAACATTCAGCGCTACATGCCGGTGATTCTCGATCGCAAGATTTCCACCGCTCCGGTGATCGAGTCGGAGATCGGCAGCAACGGTCGCATCACCGGGGACTACACCTACGAGGAGGCCGAGGATCTGGCTCTCGTCCTGCGGGCCGGTGCCCTCCCGGCGCGGATGACCACCATCGAAGAACGGACCGTCGGGCCCTCGCTGGGCTGGGATTCGATTCAGGCGGGGATTCGCGCCGCCGGCATCGGTTTCCTGCTGGTGATGCTCTTCATGCTGCTGTACTACAAGTTCTCCGGTCTGGCCGCCGTCATCGCCTTGCTGCTCAACTTGCTGCTCGTCGCTGCGGCGATGGCTTCGGTGGGCGCAGCTCTGACCTTGCCGGGCATTGCGGGTTTCATTCTGACCGTCGGCATGGCTGTCGATGCCAACGTCCTGATCTTCGAGCGTGTACGGGAGGAGATCCGTTCGGGCAAGACCGTCAAGGGGGCCCTGGACACAGGTTTTTCCAAGGCCCTGTCGGCCATTTTCGATGCCAACATCACCACGCTGATCGCCGCCCTCTTCCTCTTCCAGTATGGAACGGGGCCAGTGCGGGGATTTGCCGTGACCCTCAGTGTGGGCATCATCGCGTCGCTCTTTACGGCGATTTTCGTCAGCCGAACCCTGTTCATGCTGGTGATCGGTGATCGTCCCGTGCAGCGGCTGTCGATCTGAGGGGAGGAGCAGGCGATGCGAAGAATCGTAGGTGAAACACGTTTCGACTTCATGGGGATCCGCTGGCTCTCCCTCGGTCTCTCCCTGACGTTGATGGTGGCCTCCATCGGCATCCTGATGACCCGAGGCATCGAGAAGGGGGTCGAGTTCGCCGGTGGTGCCGACGTGATCCTCAACTTCATCGATCCCCCCGCGCTCGAGGATGTCCGGCAGGCGCTGCTCGAGAACGGCCTTTCGGGCGGCTCGGTGACGGCGTTTGGCGATTCCGGCGGCGCCGAGATCGTGATTCGAGTTCCCTTGCCCAAGGAAGAGGAAGGGCAGGCGGCGGGAGATCACACTGATCTGGCGGCCAAGATCGTTGACGCCCTGCGTCCGGAAGATGCGGCGGCGAAACTGGCTTCGGGTCTGATCGACCTGAACCTGGTCGATGAGGTGACCCTGGCCGATCGTCTGGCGGCGGAGGCGGGCCTCGACGAGCCGGCGGCCCTCGAGGCCGCGGCGGCGATCACCAAGGTCCGCCGAGAGGGTGGTGGCCTGTTCCGCACCATGGAAGAGGTCGAGGCCATCGAGGGGATCGACGAGAACATCCACACCTTCCTGCGGGAGCACGCGTTCCTCGGTCCTTTCGCCCTGCGCGGTCAGGAGTTCATCGAGGCCTCGGTCTCGAGCGAGATGCGCGACAAGGCGGTCGGGGCGATCTTCGGCGCCCTCGGCGGGATGCTGATCTACATCTGGATTCGCTTCCAGTTCCAGTGGGGTCTGGCGGCGATTCTGGCTCTGGTCCATGACACCATCCTGACTCTCGGGGCCTTCTCTCTGGCAGGGATGGAGGCCAATCTGCCGGTGGTCGCGGCCTTCCTGACCCTCGTCGGATACTCGGTCAACGACACGATCGTGGTCTTCGACCGGATCCGGGAGAACCTCAAGGCTCGGGGTTCGGGGGCACTGATGGAAGTGATCAACCTGTCGATCAATCAGAACCTCTCGAGAACCCTGATCACCTCGCTGACGACCCTGCTGGCGGTGTTTGCGCTGTTTGCCTGGGGTGGGCCGGTGATCCATCCCTTCGCCTTCGTACTGCTGATCGGCGTGATCGTCGGAACCTACTCCTCGATCTACATCGCCAGCCCGGTGCTGCTGATCTGGCGCAAGCTTTTTCCGGGCAAGGGCGTTTCCCGGGCCCGCTCGGGAATGCCGCGGGGGGCGAAGAAGGTCAGTAGCTGATTCGGCGGGACAGTTCGACCTTGACTCGCAGCGGGGCGGCCGGAGCCGCCCCGTCGCTTTTGGGGCTGCACCCGGATCGGGGGCCATGCATGCCCTATAATTCAGCATGATCCAGCGCGTGGCCGGTGCCGAGTCCTGACGTGATTCGATTCGAAGACATCCAGGAGAGAATGGAGCAGTACCGCCCGGCGGCGGACACCGAGTTGCTGCGCCGGGCCTACATCTTCTCGGCGATGGTCCACCGGGGGCAGAGTCGCTACTCCGGCGAGCCCTACCTGATCCACCCGCTGGCTGTGGCCTACATCCTGGCTGATCTGGAACTCGATGAGGCCACCGTGGCCACCGGCCTGCTCCACGACACGATCGAGGATTCCGCGGATCCGCGAGCGACGGCCGAGGAACTGCAGCAGCGCTTCGGTCAGTCGATCTACCACCTCGTCGATGGGGTCACCAAGCTCAAGAAGCTCGAGTTCGCCACCGATGCCGACCGCCAGGCCGCCAACCTGCGAAAGATGATCCTCGCGATGGTGGACGACGTGCGGGTGGTGCTGGTCAAGCTGGCCGACCGGCTGCACAACATGCGCACCCTCGGACACCTGCCGGCCCACAAGCAGCAGCGCATCGCCGGCGAGACCCTGCAGATTTACGTCCCTCTGGCCAACCGTCTGGGTTTGGGGCAGATCAAGTCCGAGCTGGAGGATCTCTCGCTGCGCTTCGGCGAACCCGAGGTCTACGAAGAACTGCACGCCCACCTCGCGGCCCGGCGGGAGGTGATCGACACGCTGATCCACGATGTCGGACAGGTGCTCGAGGAGAAGATGCGGGAAAACCGCATCGAGGCCGAGATCAGCGGCCGGATCAAGAGTGTCTTCTCGATCCGGAAGAAGATGCAGGATCAGGGTATCGACGTTGACGAGGTCTATGAC
>JALTMS010000509.1:0-3133 GCA_027001345.1 Acidobacteriota bacterium
GTCCTCGAGCGAGAGCCTCACCCCGGCGGGCTGTGTGCCTCTCGGCGTCGGGGCGGGTTCACCTTCGATCTGACCGGGCACTACCTCCATCTGCGCGACCCGGAGATGAAGGAGCTGGTTTTCTCCTTGCTCGGTGACGAGCTGATGGAGGTCGAGCGTCGGGCGGGCATCCACTTCCACGGTCGCCGGGTCGATTTTCCCTTCCAGGCCCATCTCCACGCCCTGCCGAAGCCTGTCGCGGCCCGTTGCCTGCTCGATTTCATCGAGGCCGAGCGTCGGGGCGCGGCGCCCACCGACGGCCGCCTGCCCTTCGATCGCTGGGCGCGAGAGGTCTTCGGGGACGCTCTGGCCGAGGCCTTCATGCTGCCCTACAACGCCAAGCTCTACGGGGTCGATCCGGCCGAACTGACCGCCGAGTGGGTGGCCTGGGCCGTGCCGCGGCCGAGCCTCGAGCAGGTAGTGGCCGGGGCGCTGGGCATCCGCAATACGGGGATGGGCTACAACCCTCGCTTCTACTATCCCCGCGAGGGAGGCATCGACCGGCTGTGGAAGGCACTGGCGGCGCGCGTGGCAGACGTGGTGTGCTACGAGAGCGCGTCGGTGAGCATCGACACCGAATCGCGGCAGGTGACGCTCGCCGATGGCCGGCGGGTGGGTTACGACAAGCTGGTCTCGACCCTGCCGTTGCCCGCCTTGCTGGGCCAGATTTCATCGGCCCGGGCGCCCGACGGGGCGTCACTGCGGGCCAGCGCGGTGATCGATCTGCAGCTCGGGGTGCGGCGCGAGAGCATCGCCGGGGGTGATCACTGGCTGTATTTCCCCGAGCCGAAGTATCCGTTTTACAGGGTGGGCTTTCCCTCCAACGTCTGCCCGGCGATGGCCCCCGGGGGCCACGTCTCGCTTTCTGTCGAGTTTTCCTGCCCCGCGGGAACGGTGGTCGAGGATCCCGCCGAGTGGATCGCGTCGGCCAGGACGGGCCTCGAAGAGGCTGGTGTGCTCGAGGCGGGCGATGAGATCGTCGAGGCCCACGCAGCCGTGCTCGATCCGGCCTACGTGCTCTACGACGATCGGCGCACCGAGCAGGTGGAACAGGCGCTGCGGTGGCTGGACGAGCGGGGAATCGCCTCGATCGGCCGTTTCGGGGGCTGGTGTTACAGCTACATGGAACGGGCGCTGCTCGATGGACGCCGGGTCGCGCGCCAACTTGCCGGCAAGCCATGCGTCGGTTGAAGGTGGCCCACCTGATCACCCAGCTCGAGCTGGGTGGGGCCCAGCAGAACACCCTCTACACCGTCGAACATCTCGACCGCGATGGCTTCGAGCCTCTGTTGATCGCCGGGCCCGGTGGTCTGCTCGATCAGCAGGCCCGATCCGTCGAGGACCTGCACTTCGAGACATGCCCCCACCTGGCGCGACCGGTAGCTCCGGCACGGGATCTGCTGGCTCTGGCCGATCTGCGCCGTCGTCTCCGTCGCCTCGCCCCTCAGATCGTCCATACCCACTCCTCGAAGGCGGGCATCCTCGGTCGCCTGGCGGCAGCCCTTGCCGGCGTGCCGATCATCGTGCACACGGTGCACGGCTGGGGATTCACGCCCCTGCAATCGAGCTTCGGCCAGGGGGTCTTCGTCGCTCTCGAGCGCTTCGCTGCCCAGTTGACGACCCAGCTCGTGGCCGTTTCTCGCGCCAACGCCCTCGAAGGGCAGAGCCGGAGGATCGCCGCCGCCGATGCCTTCGAGGTGATCTACTCCGGAATCGAGATCGATCGTTTCGAGAAGATGGCTGCCGGTGAGCAGGCCCAGGCCCGGGCCCGGGCCTGCCTCGGTCTGCCCGAGGCGGTTCCCCTCGCGGGGATGATCGCCTGTCTCAAGCCGCAGAAGGCACCCCTGGACTACGTCGCTCTTGCCGGGCGCGTGCGGCAGGAGGTTCCCGACGCCCATTTCCTGCTCGCCGGGGACGGGGAACTGCGGGCGGCTGTGGAAGCGGAGATCGAGGCTCGGGGCCTCGGGGGCAGCTTCCACCTGCTCGGCTGGCGCCAGGATCCCGAGCGCATCCTCGCGGCTCTCGACGTGCTGGTCCTCACCTCGCGCCACGAGGGGCTGCCGCGGGTGATCCCGGAGGCCATGGCCGCGGGCCGGCCGGTGGTAGCCACTGCGGTGGACGGGAGCCCGGAGGCGGTGATCGCCGGCCGGACCGGCTATCTCGCCCCGGCGGGGGATGTCGAGGGTCTCGCCCGCCACGTCGTCGAATTGCTCGCCGATCCCCAGCGGGCGCGGGTCTTCGGCCAGCAAGGGCGGCAACGGGTCGAGGGTTGGGACATCGACGCGATGGTTCGCCGCCAGGAGCGTCTCTACCAGGATCTGGCCCGCCGCGCCGGGATTTGACCGAAGGGCAAGTTGGGCGCCGTCCGGCCGGACGCCGTATGGCCGGACCGAGCCTTGCCCCGCCCAGATCGAGAATCCAGTTTAGATAGCGTGAGCGTGCAGCCCCAGGGACTTCGGCGCACGGGGCGCTCCTGTCGCCGGCATGGCTGCACGCGGCTGCCACGGCTCGGCGAGAACCTGCGGGGCCTGGGCGGAAGGAGTATGCGGAGCCGCACTTGACGCGGAAACGACCACCGGGGCCTGTGTGGGCCCTGCTCGTCCTCTTCTTGCTGCCCGGTCTTGCGGCCGTGGCGGAGGAGGCGACGTTTCGCCATTTCACGGTGGAGGACGGCCTGAGCCAGTCCCAGGTCGAGGCGATGGTTCAGGACCGTGAAGGCTATATCTGGCTCGGCACCCAGTACGGGCTCTCCCGCTTCGATGGGCTCAATTTCCAGACCTTCACCACCCGTGACGGCCTGCTCGACAATCGCATCACCGCAGCGCTCGTCGATCGCGCAGGCCGGGTCTGGTTTGCCCACGCTTCCGGGGGCCTGAGCCGCTGGGATGGCAAGGGATTTTCGGTATTCCCTCCGCCCGAAAAGGGGAGCCCCGGCGAGGTGCACGCGATCGCCGAGGATGCGGCGGGCAACCTCTGGCTGGCCACCGAGGGCAATGGATTGCAGCGCTTCGGTGACGAGGGTTGGTTGCAGCGGGTCGATCCTCGGTTCCTGGGCGCAGACAAGGTGTTCGGCGTGGTTTTCAGCCGGGGTCGA
>JALTMS010000509.1:3143-4860 GCA_027001345.1 Acidobacteriota bacterium
GGGAAAACGGCGATCTGTACGCCTGTGCCTCGAGCGACGAGGCGTGCGGTGCGCTGGCCGCGCCCCTCGCCTCTGACACTCCGTTGCCGGCCTATGCCATCGAGCAGATCCTGCCGGTGACCAGTACCACGGGCGAGGTCTTGTGGCTGGCCAGCTTCGGCGGTGGGGTGCTGCGGGTCGCCCCCGATCTGGCGGAACATCGGATTCGGGTGCTGCGAAACTACAACGTCGAGGATGGTCTGAGCTTCACTCGTTTCCGCTCACTGATGCTCGACCGGGAAGGCAACGTCTGGCTCGGCACCGACGGGAGAGGCGCCTCGCTCTATCGGCCGAGCCCCTTCACCGTCCTGCTCCAGGGCGAAGATCCCTTGCAGTCGGTGATCTGGGAGGCGACTCAGGATCACCAGGGGGACCTCTGGTTCGGAACCCAGGGTGGTCTGATCCATGTGCCCTATCCGAGCCCGGAAGATGTGGGTCCCCCCGACCTGGTCCTGACCGAGAAGAACGGCTTGCCAGGGTCCAGTGTGCGCGGGATCCACGTCGATGATGCAGGCCAGGTCTGGTTCACCATCGATCGAGGGGGACTGGCGCGCTACGATCCGCGGACCGGTCTGATCGACTCGTTGGGGATCGAGGATGGGCTGCCGACCAACCGCCTGCTCGGACTGACAGCGGGCCCCGACGGGAGCCTCTGGTTCGGTATGTTGGGTCACGGTGTAGGGCGCTACCGGATGCCCGACCCGCCGGAGGCGGATCTCTCCCGGGGTCAGCTCGATGTCTTCCGTCTGCGGGCGGGGAAGACCGACACGTCAGTCTACGATGTCTTCGTCGATCGCCAGCAGCGCATCTGGCTGACCACGTCGGACATGGGCCTGGCCCGTTATCTGCCGGCCGCCGGCGGAGGCAAGGGACGTTTCGTCTTCTACGGTCGCGAGCGCGGTCTGCAACACCTTTCGCTCAACTCGATCGACGAGGACTCCCGGGGTCGACTGTGGATCGGTACCGACGACGGCGGTGTCTACTACTTCAGTGGCGGTCGTTTCACCAACGTCTCCGAGGGCAGTCGTGTCAGCCGTGAGAACGTCTACCTCGTCGCCTGCACCGACGATGATCGAGTTCTGGTGGGGACGAACAACGGCCTGTACAAGTGGGACGGCATGCCGGGAGCCTTCACCCATTTCGGAATGGACGAGGGTTTCGCCGGGCTCGAGACCAACGTCCATGCGGTCTACAAGGACGACCGGGGCTACATCTGGCTCGGCACGATCGACGGAGCCGTGCGCTACAACCGCCGTGCTGATCGACGCAACACGGTACCGCCCAAGGTCCACATCACCGGCGTGCAGATCTTCCTCGAGCCGATCGACTTCACCGATGGGCTCGAACTGCGGCACAATCAGAACCACCTGACCTTCGACTTCATCGGGATCTCCACCACCGCGCCGGCCAAGGTGCGCTACCGCTACAAACTCGAGGGCTTCGACAGGGACTGGATGGCGCCGACTTCGCGCAACAGCGCCACTTACTCCAATCTGCCCTACGGCCAGTACACCTTCCTCGTTCAGGCAACCAACGCCGACGGTGTGACCTCGCCGGTTCCGGCCCGGATCAGCTTCCGCATCCGCACCCCTTACTGGCGGACGTGGTGGTTCTACATGCTTTCGGCACTGCTGATCGGTGCGATGGTCTACGGAGTTTTCCGCTACCAGATTCGCAG
>JALTMS010000509.1:4870-11882 GCA_027001345.1 Acidobacteriota bacterium
TTCGCAGCATCGAGCGGCAGAACCGAGATCTGGAGAAGAAGGTTCGGGAGAGGACGCGCGACCTCGAGGCCCACCAGCGGGAACTCAACCGGGCGAACAACGCCCTGCAAGCGGCTCTCGCCGCGGCGCGGCAGGCGGCAGAGGCCAAGTCGGCCTTCCTGGCCACCATGAGTCACGAGATCCGCACCCCGATGAACGGTGTGCTGGGGATGACCGAGCTGCTGCTCAAGACCGGTCTGAGCAATGAGCAGGCGGAGTACGCAGAGATCATTCACGGTTCGGGCAAGGCGCTGCTGGCGATCATCAACGATGTGCTCGATCTGTCGAAGATCGAAGCCGGTCGGGTCGGCCTCGAGGAGATCGAATTCGACCTGCCGGAGATGGTTGCCTCCGTCGCCGCCCTGATGGCCGCGCGAGCTGCGAAGAAGGGCCTCGAACTCGGCTACCTGTTGACCAACGAGGTGCCGCAAACTGCGGTCGGAGATCCTCACCGCGTGCGCCAGGTGCTGACCAATCTGGTCGGGAACGCGATCAAGTTCACCGAGCGCGGTCAGGTGACCATTCGGGTCTCGGCCAGCAACGCCGACCGGCCGGGCCGGGTGCAGGTGCGTTTCGAAGTCGAGGACTCGGGGATCGGCATCGAGAGCGCTGCGCGGGAGAAGATTTTCGAGCCGTTTTCCCAGGAGGACAGCTCCTTTGCCCGCCGCTATGGTGGCACCGGGCTGGGGTTGACGATCTGCCGTCACCTCGTCGAGCAGATGGGGGGGGCGATCGGGGTGCGTAGCTGCCAGGGCGAAGGCAGTTGCTTCTGGTTCCACGTTCAACTCGGTGGCGGCCTGGCGGAGAGCCGGGAACCGCCGCTCAAGAGCCGGCGCATCGTCTTGCTCGGCCAGAACTCCGTTGTTCGGGCGCTGCTACGTGAGCAGCTCGAGCTGTTCGGTGCCCAGGTGGTGGAGGTCTCCGACGTCGAGGGCTTGACGCGCTTCCGCGGAAGCTGTGACTGGCTGCTGCTCGACGGGAGCGAAGACGACAGGAGCCTGCTGCGTCTGTCGGCCGCGGTCAAGGCGCATCCCTCCCTCAGACAGGTCCGCATCCTCTTCATGCTGCCGCTGGGAGCCGAGCCGCCTCGTCTCGGTTGCGAGCAGACCGGCATGTGCCAGCGGATCACCAAGCCGATTCATCCGGCGCGCTTGCTGCGCAAGTTGTTGACCAGTGTCGCAAGCGAGGACGGAGCCTACGAGCGGACCGCAGAGACCGAACCGACGGGCCCCGCCGACTGGAACGCGGTGAAGGTGCTGGTGGTCGACGACAACAAGATCAACCTCCGGGTCGCGGAGAAGATGCTCGCCCGCCTCGGCTGCCAGGTCGTTTGCGCCTCGGGAGGCGAAGAGTCCCTCGAGATCATCGGCCGGGAGGATTTCGCGCTGGTCTTCATGGATTGCCAGATGCCCGGAATGGACGGCTTCGCTGCGACGGAGAAGATTCGCCAGCTCCCCGGCGAGCGCGGAAAAGTTCCTGTCGTGGCCCTGACGGCCAATGCCATGGAGGGGGATCGGGAGAAATGCCTGGCGGCCGGAATGGACGACTACCTGGCCAAGCCGATCAACCAGGAGCAGGTCGAGGCGATCCTGTCCCGCTGGCTGGTCCCAGCCTGACGCCGCCCCCTGCGGGCCTTCGGCTTGACACGAACAAGTGCGGGCATTAACAGTCACTGCCTATGGCCACCAGTAGCCCGACACCAGCCGGGGCGCCCCTCGTCTACGAGGGTGTGTCCAAGTCCTACCGCACCCATTTCTGGCAGCGTCCCTTCGTCTCGCTCGACGGACTGGAGATGGCCGTGCATCCGGGGGAGATTCTCGGCTTGCTCGGCCCCAACGGGGCGGGCAAGACCACCACGATCAAGCTGGCGCTGGGGCTGCTGTTCCCGGATCGGGGCGAGGTGCGGCTGATGGGGCGCTGCGCGAGCGAGCCGGCGTCGAGGGCCGAGGTCGGCTTTCTCCCCGAGAGTCCCTACTTTCCCGACGATCTGACGGGACGGGAGCTGGTCGAATTCGCCGGACGTCTGCACGGCCTGGAAAGCGCCGATCGGCGCCGTCGCGCTGCCGAGCTACTCGAGCGGGTGGGCCTGAGCGAGGCGATGGATCGGCCACTGCGCAAGTACTCCAAGGGAATGGTTCAGCGGGCGGGTATGGCTCGAGCGCTGGTCGGTCACCCCCGTTTCGTGATTCTCGACGAGCCGATGAGCGGGCTCGACCCCATCGGCCGCCGTGAGTTTCGGGACCTGATTCTCGGTCTGCGGGAAGAGGGCGTGACCGTGCTCTTCGCTTCTCATGTGCTGGCCGACGCCGAGATGCTCTGCGATCGCGTGGCGATCCTCGACGCCGGCAAGCTGCTGGCGATCCGCGATCTCGGGCGTCTCGAGCGGGAGCGCCGCGTTCTGCGCTGGGAGGTGGAAGTGCTCGGCGGAGGAGAAGTGGCCGGGGGAGAGCTGATCGCCGAGCGGGGCGACGAACGTCTCTGGCGCCTGCCGGCGGAAGCTCGGGCGCAGGAGATCGTCGAAGCCGTGGCGGCCGGTGGCGGCACCCTGCTCTCGCTGACGCCCCAGCGGGAGACTCTCGAGGATCTCTTCCTGCGTACCCTGCGGGGAAGCGATGGGGATCGGCAGTCATGAGCCGCATCCTCGCCATCGCGCACTCGACCCTCGCCGAAGCGATACGGCACCGCGTACTCTATCTGCTGCTGGTTTTTGCTGCGGCGCTGATGCTCTTCTCCCGCGTGTTGTCGATGATGACCGTGGGTGACGATGCCAAGATCGTCAAGGACCTGGGCCTGTCGGCGATCAGTGTGCTGGGCCTGCTGGTCGCTCTGTTCGTCGGTGTGGGCATCCTGTTCCGGGAAATGGAGCGGCGGACGGTGCAGGTCACGCTCTCGGCGCCGGTCGCCCGCTGGGAGTACATCTTCGGCAAGTATCTCGGACTGGCGGCGACGATCACGATCAACACGGCAGTGCTGGGATTGCTGCTGGCCGGCATGACCCTCTGGCGTGGGGCCTACACCCACTGTCTGTGGGCCGCGATCTTCATGCTCTGGATCGAGCTGTTGTTCATCACAGCAGCGGCGGTCTTCTTCTCGTCGTTCTCCACGCCCATCTTCTCCGCCCTGTTCACCTCTGCGGTCTACGTCGTCGGCCATCTCTGCTGGGCGCTGACCCTGCTCGAGCAGAAGCTTCCCGCGGGCTCGGTAGCCCGGGAAGTGGTGCACGGGCTGTACCTGGTGCTGCCGGACCTGGAGTACGGTGACATTCGAGCGCTGGTCGTCCACGGCGTGCCGGTGGGCCTCGAGCGTATCGTCTGGGCCACGGTGTACGAGCTGGCCTGGGCCGGCATGCTGCTGCTGATCGCGGCGCTGGCCTTCCGTCGAAGGGATCTGGTCTGATGCGCCGCTGGGCTCCGTGGCTGGCGGTGGCGGTGCTGCTGGCGGCGGGTATCGCCCAGGGACGTGCCTGGCTCGAGGGGCATCGAGGACAGTCCCCCCGGGCGTCACTGCTCTACCTTCCGCAGGGGCCCTACCTGCGCGCCCTGGCCCTCGGTCACGAGGAAACCCTGGCCGACCTGCTCTACATCTGGTCGATTCAGTACTACTCGAACTACGACGACGAGGCACGCTTCGAGTATTTGCGGGAGATCTTCGAAGGTGCGATCACCGAACTCGACCCGCGCTACACAGAGGTCTACCTGATCGGTGCGATGATCATGTCCCTCGAGGCGCGCGATACGGACATGGCTCTCGAATTGCTCGACCTGGGTCTCGAGCGGATGCCCGACAACTGGGAAATCGCCTACTGGGCCGGCTGGGAAGCCTACAATGCGCGTCGCTTTCTCCAGGCTCGCGAGTACTGGAGTCGCGCCTCGCATGCGCCCGGTGCACCGCCGCAGTTGATTCGTCTCGCGGCGAGGATGCTCGAAATGGCCGGGAGCCTCGAAGACGCTCTGGCCGAGTACCAGAGGATTCTCGACGATCCGCCCGACGAAAAGACTGCCCAGGTCGTCTCGCTCTGGATGCAGCAGACTCTGACCCAGATCGCTGTGCGGGATACTCGCCGGGCCCTGCTACGTTTCGAGCAGCACTACGGACGCTGCGCCCATACGCTGACCGAGCTGGTCCACAGTGGTCTGCTCTCCCAACTGCCTCGCGGGGCGTCGGGCCGGGAGCTGAGTTTCGACCCGATGGCCTGCACGGTGGACTCCCCCCGGGGCGGCGTGGCGGAGGGGGGGCGATGAGTGCGGCGGAGTTGCTGCGCCTCGAGATGCTGGTGGCGCTGGGCGTGGTCGGTGCGGTGGTCGGCTCGTTCCTCAACGTCTGCATCTACCGTCTGCCGATCGGCAAGAGCGTCGTCACGCCACCGTCGGCCTGCCCGCGTTGCGGGCAGCGCCTGAAGCCCTGGCACAACGTGCCGATCGTCTCCTGGATACTGCTTCGGGGGCGATGCGCCTGCTGTCATGAGCCGATTTCGGTCCGCTATCCACTGGTCGAGGCACTCAACGCGGGCCTCTGGCTGGGGGCCGGCCTGCACTTCGGCCTCGATGCTCGCACTTTCGTCCTGCTGCCTCTGCTTTCGGCCCTGGTGGTCTTGTTTTTCACCGATTACGACCATCAGCTTCTGCCCGACAAGGTGACGCTGCCGAGTGCCGCAATCGGCCTGGCGGTGGCAGCCTGGAATCCACTGCTCGACCTGGCGCCCGGCTTTCTCGGCCAGGGCGGGGTGCTCTCCCGCCTGGCCTCGAGTGCCGCCGGGGCGGCGCTGGGCTACGGGCTGTTCTTCACACTGGCCATGGTCTGGCAGGTACTGTTCGCTCGAGATGCAATGGGGGGTGGCGACCTGAAGATGATGCTCGCCGTCGGCGCCTTCCTGGGTCTCGGGGGCGTGCTGGTGACGATCTTCCTCGCATCCATCGTCGGTACCCTGCTCAGCCTGCCTTATCTGCTCTCCGGGCGCTGGGGCATGACCCGGCAGCTCCCCTTCGGCTGCTTTCTCGCGCCGGCCGCGGCGATCACGGCCTTCTGGGGCAATCAACTGATCTCGTGGTACGTCGGACTGTTGATGCTCGCCTGAAACGACCCCGCTGCCGCTTACTCGTGGTTGCTTTCGAGTGCCGCGATGACCGCCTCGGTGAACTCCTCGGTGCTCGCGCTTCCCCCCAGGTCACGGGTGACGATCGCGCCCTGGGCGATGACCGCGCGCACGGCGCGTTCGACCCGCCGGGCAGCGGCGGATTCGCCGAGGTGATCGAGCATCAACGCTCCGGAGAGGATCAACGCGGTGGGATTGGCGATGCCGCGTCCGGCGATGTCGGGAGCCGAGCCGTGGACCGCTTCGAAGACGGCATACTGATCGCCGATGTTGGCGCTCGGCGCCAGGCCCAGCCCGCCGATCAGTCCCGAGGTCAGGTCGGAGATGATGTCGCCGAAGAGGTTTTCCATCACCAGCACGTCGAACGCCGAAGGGTCGAGCACCAGTCGCATGGCGGTCGCATCGACGATGCTCTCCTCGTATTCGACGCCGGGGTACTCGCGAGCCACGCGCCGCGCCACTTCGAGGAACAGGCCGTCGCTGAGCTTGAGGATGTTGGCCTTGTGTACCGCCGTGACCTTGCGCCGTCCGTGGCGTCGAGCCGTCTCGAAGGCGTAGCGCAGGATCCGCTGGCTGGCCTTTTCGGTGATGATGCGCTGGCTTTCGATCACCCCCGGGACGACGATGTGCTCGAGCCCGCTGTAGAGGCCCTCCGAGTTCTCACGGATCACCATCAGGTCCACGTTTTCGTAGCGAGTGGGCACCCCCTCGAGGCTGCGCGCGGGTCGGTAGTTGGCGAACAGGTCGAGGCTCTTGCGCAGCTCCACGTTCACCGACCGGAAGCCGGTACCGATGGGCGTGCCGATCGGGCCCTTGAGCGCGACTCGGTTTCGCATCACCGCGTCGATGGTCTGCTGCGGAAGGGGCGTGCCGTAGCGACTGATGTGCTCGCCACCGGCGTCGGCGGTTTCCCACTCGATGCGTACCCCGCTGGCGTCGAGGACGCGCTGGGCGGCGCGGGTGACTTCCTGTCCGATGCCGTCGCCAGGGATCAGGGTTGCGCAGTGAGCCATGGGGGATCCTCTCCGTATCGATCAGCGGCACATCATAGCCAGCGTCCGCACCTCGGCAACTCGGACGAGGCCGGACCAGTCGATCGCGGGCGCGCTCGAATCGCTCCACGCAGTGATCCGTCACTGCCACAGAGGCCCGAGGGCCTTGAGAGCCCGGGCGTAGGCCTCGAAAGTGTGTCGGTCGAACAGGGCGAAGGTCACCTCTCGCACCGCCGGCACTCCCTGGGCCAGGCAGCCGGCGACGGTGTCGATGGCGATGGACGCGGCAGGCTCGAGGGGAAAGCGATAGGCTCCGGTGGCGATCGACGGGAAGGCCACCGAGGTGGCGCCAAGTTCGGCGGCGCGCTCGAGGGAGTGCCGGTAGGCCGCGGCGAGGATCTCGGATTCGCCCCGCTGTCCGTCGCGATAGATCGGACCGACGGCATGGATCACCCAGCGGCAGGGCAGGCGACCGGCGGGGGTCGCCACGGCCTGTCCGGGGGGGCAGCCGCCGAGGCGGCGGCAGGCCTCCAGGATTTCCGGGCCTCCCGCTCGGTGGATGGCGCCATCAACGCCGCCCCCTCCGGCCAGTCGGGAGTTGGCCGCATTGACGATGGCATCGACGGTGAGGGTGGTGATGTCGGCTTCGATCACTTCGAGGCTCTTGCCTGCCAGCCCGCGCTTCAAATCTTCCTCCTGTCCTGGCCACCCTGGCGGCCCGTGTCGGGCGGGGTGAGATGGTCTAGCATCCCCCCCATGAGTCGATTCCAGCAACTCCGTCCGTGGCAGCTCTGCCTGCTGAGCGCCGTTCTCGTCGGATCATCGTCCCTGGCCGGTGCTGCCCCCCGGGCCCTTCCGCGGGCCCAGAGCCTGACCGTGAGCATCGAGC
>JALTMS010000510.1:0-684 GCA_027001345.1 Acidobacteriota bacterium
CTCGTGCGGCGGGTGCTGCGGGGCGATTCCGCTGGCCCCGGGCGCCGGAGTGCGCACCGCCGAAGGGGCCACTGCGGAACTGTCGGGGCCATCGGCCGGCCCGACGCCTGCGCCCGAAGGCCCGTTTCCACCGCCGGCTTTCTTTTTCTTTTGCTTTTTTGCAATGAACACCGTTCCGCACTTGGGACACTTTATCCTCGCGCCGTCGCCGGACACCTTTTCATCCGCGACGCGGTATCCCGTGGAACAACCTGGGCATACTACCCGCATCTTCTCCTTTCGCCCCGATGACACTCGATTATCGGTCTCTAGCACGCATTTCGACGGCTGACAAGAAAGTGCAATCCGCGCTGTAACGTTCCCGTGCCTTTTTGCTGGCCAGAGCCCGAACGATCTCCTTCGGAGCAGGACACGCTGCCACTCACCACTACGTGCGGCAATACACGCCCCTTCACGCACCTATGCCGCTCGGCAAGCGGGGCAAAGGAGTCGATGATGCCACGAGGGTGTGGATCATGGTGCGTGGTAGACGGCACGCAGCAGCCGCGGGTGCGGCTCGTAGAAACGCACGGCAAACCCCATGCTGAATCGTAGTTGGTCGTGCCGGACGACCTTTCCGATGAGCCGGTATCCCACCAGGGGCGGCTCGGCGAACTCTATCTCGCACTCCGTTCCGACGGCGGG
>JALTMS010000510.1:694-3148 GCA_027001345.1 Acidobacteriota bacterium
GCTCGGAGTTCAGCAGGAAAACTCCCTCCATGGACACGTTCCTCAAGACACCCACGCCGCCGGAACAAGGAAAGAACCGACACAGTATCGGCGATACCTTGAATCGCCTGCTGGAACGGCGCTCCCTATTGCTCATGTAATCTCCTTTCCTACATAATGGTGATGGGTACCATAATGTAGTATACAGTTCAAGCACACAAGCGCGGACAAGCACGCGAACGCTACAGCGCAGATAGCTCCGGCTCTCTCCAGGTTGACAACGCCGGTGCTGCGACTATGATTTGCCGGTCCGTTCGACCGAACGACAAGGAGGTTCGATATGGAATGGGGCATGCGAAATCGTATGAACCGCATGATAAATCCCGAAACGGGCAGGATAGTGATGCTGGCGGTCGATCACGGCTACTTCCAGGGCCCGACCACCGGCCTGAGGGAACTGAGTAAGACGATCGACCCTTTGCTGCCGCATGCGGATACGCTGATGATCACCCGCGGGATGGTAAGAAACTGCGTCGATCCGTCCAACCGGGTTCCCATCATGCTTCGGGTCTCGGGCGGTACCAGCATCCTTGGCGAACTTTCCCACGAGGGCCTGACGACCGACATGGAGGACGCCATCAGGATAAACGCGTGTGGAATCACGCTTTCGATTTTCGTGGGAGCACCCGGCGAAAAGGAAACCCTCCTGAACCTCGGTAAGCTCTGCAACATGGGTGCCCGCTACGGAATTCCCGTGATGGCCGTCACCGCCGTCGGGCGGGAGATGGCCCGGGACGCCCGTTACCTCGGTCTTGCATCGAGGATCGCCGTGGAGTTGGGCGCGCACATGGTCAAGACGTACTACTGCGAAGACTTCGAGCAGGTGGTCAAGGCCGCCCCCGTTCCCATCGTCATCGCGGGCGGGAAGAAGATTGCGGAAAAGGACGCCCTCGAGATGGCGTGGAAGGCGGTGCAGGCCGGTGCGGCCGGTGTCGACATGGGACGCAACATATTCCAGTCGGAAGATCCGGTGGCGATGATCAAGGCGGTGCGCGGCGTGGTTCACGACAACCTCAACCCGGGCCAGGCCTACGAGATGTTCCAGGATCTGAAGGGCAAGGGCGCCTGACGGCGTCTCCGCGGGCACGGCCGTCTGATGAAGGCGGGAGTTTACCACAGCAACCGCGACGTGCGTGTGGAGCACCTGCCGGTGCCGGAGATAGGGCCGGGCGAGTTTCTCCTCCGTGTCGAGGCTTCGGGCATCTGCGGCTCCGACGTTCTAGAGTGGTACAGGAAAAAATCCGCCCCGCGAGTTCTCGGCCACGAGGTGGCGGGCGTCGTCGAGCGGGTAGGGCACGGGGTGGATGCCGTTTCGGTGGGCGACAGGGTTTTCGTCAGCCACCACGTGCCGTGCAACACCTGCAGGTATTGCCTCGCCGGCCAGCACACGGCGTGCTCCACTCTTCACACCACGAACTTCGACCCGGGCGGGTTCGCCCAGTACGTGCGGGTGCCGGCGCTCCAGGCCGACAGGGGCACGTTCAGGCTGCCTGACGGCATGACCTTCGAGCAGGCGGTGTTCATAGAGCCGCTTGCTTGCGTGGCCAGGGCGCAGCGCCTCTGCCGCATCGGCCCGGGCAAGTCGGTTCTGGTGCTTGGCGCCGGCGTTTCGGGCCTGCTGCACCTGATGCTGGCACAAGCCATGGGTGCGGGGCCGCTCGCAGCCATCGACCCTGACCCTGCCAGAAGGGAGGCGGCGCGCCGCACCGGTGCGGCCGCCGCCGTGGCTCCGTCGGAAGACGAGGCCGAAAGGCTGTCGAAGGCCTGCGGTACATCCTCCTTCGACAACGTCATCGTCTGCACGGGCGCACCTGCGGCCTTCGATTCGGCCTTCGCGCTGGTCGAGCGCGCCGGGGTGGTCTGCGCCTTCGCCACTCCTTCGCCGGGGCAGGCGATCGAGCTCGAGCTGAGCCGCTTCTGGCGCAACGGGCTTTCCCTCGTGACTTCTTACGCCGGCGCCCCGGCCGACCTGGCCGAGGCGCTGGCCGTGATCGAATCGGGCCTCGTGCCGGTGGAGCAGCTGATAACGCACCGCTTGCCGCTCGACAGGATCCAGCAGGGGTTCGACCTCGTCTGCAGGGGCGGCGAGGCCCTCAAGGTGATCATCCATCCCCAGTCTGCGTGAGCCTCTCGGAAAAGGAGCCCTGCCCGGAAGCACCCGTCGCTTCTTTCGTCGGCATGCCGAGCGGCCTTGTACGAAAGGAAGCCGGGCACGGACCACAGCGCAGACAGCTAGGCTGAACAACGGGGTTGAATTGCGGGCGGTGGAAACCTATCCTCCTACACCGTACCAACGGCCACGTTTGTCAAAGGAGGTCGGAATGAAAGGGACGGCTCTGTTGCTGGTTGCGTTTTTTTCGGTCACGTTCTGGCAGGCTTGCATGATGAAAAGCACCCACGAGCAGATCCTGCGCG
>JALTMS010000511.1 GCA_027001345.1 Acidobacteriota bacterium
CGCCGAAGCGAGCGAGAGCCTCGGCACGAGCCCTGCGCGCCGCCTGCTGTGCCTGACGCATCGGACCGATCCATTTGTAGGCCACGTGGCCCCTACGCTCACGTGAGGCGAGGGTCGCCTCGAGTTCTCGTCTCCGCCCATCCCGAAGAATGTCCAGGCTGACTGGCTCGCCGGCCTTCTTGCGCAGAATCCGGGCCCGGAGCTGCACGCCGCTGTCGATCGATTCTCCATCGACCGCGAGCAGGATGTCGCCGACCTCCAGGCCGGCCTCGGCTGCCGGCGAATCCTCCTCCACCCGACCGATCATCACCGCCCCCGAAACATCCGCGCCGAAATGGCGGCACAGTTCCGCTGTCAAGTCCACCGGTGTGACGCCGAGAAAAACCTCCGCGTGGCCGGACTGCCAGGAGAAGACGGGCGCATCACCCTCGATGACGAAGACGGCCGGGCCATCGGGCGCATCCGGAGCAGCGGGCGGCTCGGGGGGGCCGTCGCCGGCCATGGCCGGAGCGTTCAGACCGGACAAGATCGAGATCACCAGGCAGAGAAGAAAAACAGAGCGCTGCGGAGAGCGAAGATTCATTGGCGATTCCTCCCGCTAAGCGTGGCGGAGCCGGGCGGCTCCGTCGCTCAGTAGCTGGGGCGGCCGTCGGCCGCGGTATAGACGGCGTAAATCCTGGACGGTGGCTGCTGCTCGGCACGACGACCGAGATCGACGGCCAGAACCTGCTCGCCCCCCGCATCGAGCAGCACCAGCGGTGAAGCGGCCTGGCGCCTCAATTCGTCGATCTCCTGCTGCAAGCGAGCGATCTCTTCGCGCGCGGGATCGACGGGCCCCGCACCAGTCCCCTTCGGACCGCTGAAGACAGTCAACCCCGCCACCACGAGCAGCGCCGCGGCAAGCAGGGTCACGGTAATCGGCATGCCCGGATGGCGGGTGGATCGAGATGCGTCGAGGGCCTCGAGCACACGCCGCGTAAAGCCCTCCGAAGCAACGGGCCGATCGAGGTCCGCCAGAGCGCGGTCGAGTTGCTCTTCGTGGAGTTCCTGGTTCATCGTGAGGGCCTCCTGCTCTCGTCGTTTTCGGCGAGTCGGTCGAGGAGTCGTCGGCGGGCACGGGAGATTCGGGACTTGACGGTCCCCGCGGGCAGGCCGAGAGCCTCGGCGATTTCCTCGATGCTCCAGCCTTCCACCGCCCGCAGCACCAACGGCGCCCGGTACTTCAGTGGCAGCCCCGCCAGCTTGCGGGCGACCCGGGACAGGGCCTGCTCGCCGACCGCCCGGACTTCTGGATCGGGAGCCGGCGAACGGGGCGCCGGTGCCGCCGCCAGGGGTACGAAACGCAGCAGCCGGGCCCGCCGCTCGCTGCTGCGCAGCAAGTTGGTGGCGATGCGTAGCAGATAGGCACGGAACATTCCTCGGCCGCGGTACCGGCCGGCCGCCCGGTACAGCCGCAGGAAGGTCTCCTGGGCCAGGTCCTCTGCCGTCTGACGATGGCCACTGAGGCGATAGAGATAGGCCACCAGGTCGTCCTTGTGCATCTCGACGAGCCTGGCGAAGGCATCGCGGTCGCCGGCGGCCACCTGGGCCATCAACAGGTCTTCGACACTCGCCTCCTGGTCGAGGGACCAACAGGACTCGGCCAGGGCTGGATCGATCATCCTTTCTCCTTCTGCCTGTCGTGGCCTCGACACCGGGTCGGCCCCTCCTTCACCCTCTCTTAACTCCCGACTGACGGCGCGGTTCCCGACAGGGCTCGGAGTTCCTTGGCAGGCGCGGAGATCGTTTGACGGGCGCGACGGGTCGGGGAGGAACGCGAGATCGAGTTGACCGGAATGGGCGCGCCCGCTAGCTTGGGCCGCCTGATCGAGGGAATCCCATGCGACTGCCCGTTCTCAACGCGGACGAAATCGTCAAGATGCGGGCGAGCTGCCGGCTCGCCGCCAGGGTGCTGGAATTCATCGGCCCCCACGTGGTCCCCGGTGTGACCACCGACGAACTCGACCGGCTCTGTCACGACTTCATCGTCGGACACGGCGCCTACCCCTCTCCGCTGAACTACAAGGGTTTTCCACGCTCGATCTGCACCTCCGTCAACGAGGTCGTGTGCCACGGGATTCCAGGCTCCCTGCGGCTGAAAGAGGGCGACATCATCAACATCGATGTCACCGTGCACCTCGACGGCTTCCACGGCGATACCTCGGAGATGTTCCTCGTCGGCCGGGTCAGGCCCGAGGCCCGCAAGCTGGTCGATATCACCCGCCACAGTCTCAGGCTGGGCATCGAGCAGGTCCGGCCCGGCGGCCACATCGGCGACATCGGCGCGGCCATCGAAGCCTATGCCGGCCGGCGTCACGGCTACGGTATCGTCACCCAGTTCTGTGGACATGGTATCGGCCGGCAGTTCCACATGCCGCCCCAGGTCTCCCACTCGGCCCGCGCGGGTACCGGGCCGGTGATGCGCCCGGGCAATGCCTTCACCATCGAGCCGATGATCAACCAGGGCACTTCCCAGTGCGAGATCCTGCGTGACGGCTGGACTGCCGTGACCTCCGATCGCAAGCTCAGCGCCCAGGCCGAGCACACGGTTCTGGTCACCTCCGACGGGGTCGAAATCCTCACCCGGCGGCCTACCGGACGGACCTCCGACAAAACCCGCTGAATCACTCGAAAAATGGCTTGAGACCGTCACTGACTAGCCATATAATTAGCCGCCCTTGGCTGGACAGTTATTTCCTTTCCGGAATCTCCCGGACTGTTTCCGGCTGCGCTGCCTGATTCCCGAGGGAAACCATGAGGCCCGTGCTGGTCGAGCCACCCTCCCCTGACCGGGAGCCCCCTGCTTCCGCCTCGTCCGAGCCCGCTGCGGGCTGCGCGAGCGGGAAGTGCGGCGAGTGCGGGCTGGCCGGAGCGGAGGCGACCACCTCCCGCATCGAAGCCGCCGGCTGGGGCGGCGGCCGCCATGCCCTGCTGGCCGGCGTGGTCTTCGTCTTGCCCCTGCCCCTGACCGCAGCCGGTGCCCTGTTCGGCAGCACCCCCTTGCAGCAGTTGCTCGGCGCGGCAGCGGGGCTGGCCATCGGCGTGGCTCTGGCCCGCGTGGTTTCCTCCCTTCTTTCTGCCGGCACTTCCCCCGACACCTCCCAATCC
>JALTMS010000512.1 GCA_027001345.1 Acidobacteriota bacterium
TCACCACGTCAAGGGCGTCGACCCAGGCCCCGGCCTGACCAGGATCCGGGCCACCGGAGTCCTCCTGTTCCCCGATGGCCGGCGGCGCCAGCGCCGCCAGGGAGCGCAGCCAGGGGTAAATCTCTTCCACGTCGAGCCGTGCGGTGATGGCCCCCCTGGGCGCCAGGGGATCGGAAGATTCGAGCAGTGATCCCACATCCAGCCGCTCGACGAGAATACGGTTGAAGCCGGCGACCCAGTATCCGTCGCGGAGCGTCAGATGAAATCGCCCCAGCGGAGCTTCCCACTGACCGATCGTGCCCGGATCGAGTCGCGTGCCGGCCTTTTCTTCCAGCAGGGCCACGGCCTCCGGAGCCTCCACAGCCGGCAGCAAGTACACCAGCCCCTTGGCTCCCAGCGCGATTCCTTCATAGGGCATCGTCGCGAGGATGGTCTGCTGAATGTCGATGGTCGTCCAGGGTTCGGGCCAGCCGGTCGCCGCACCGAAAGCTTCGAAGGCTCGCCGGCCCGGCTCGGTGCCCGCCGCTGAAAGCCCTTTGGAGCCTTCCAGCAGCCTCGCGGCAGTTTCCAGGTCGTCGATCCGGACGGTCAGCACCTGGGCCACGCTCGCGCCACCAAACGAGAAAAGCAGACTCAGGACAACCAGCGCCTCGTGCCATCCCGAAAAACGGTCCTCTCGGTAGAACATGACAATCCCCTCTGCTTTCCGCCCCGTCATTGTAGCGCAGCTCCAGGCACCTCATCCGGGGCCGCCCTGCCGAAATGGGGCCGACGCGAAGCACAGATGCGGGCCGACGCTCCGCCGGATCGAGCGCGGGGTGACATGGGCCTCCCCTTGGGCCATGCTGAACTTGCCGTGCCACGGCCTGTGGATGGCGCCCGCGTGGCCTGTCAATGGCTCTGCCGGCAGGCGCGGCCCGGCATTCTCGGTCGCATCCAGCCTGGGAGGTGTCATGTCGCGTTCGGGGTGTGTTCTGCTGGCTCTACTGGCCGTGCTCTCACCCGCCGCTCTCGCCCTGACCGAGGGCCCCACCCTCTCGGGCGTGGTGCTGGCCGAGGGAGGAGCGCCCCTGGCCGATGCAGAGCTGCGACTGACAGAGGTGCTCGATCCGGTGGCGATGACCCACGCGGAAGTCGAGCCGCCCCAGCCGGTGGCCGTGGCGCGCACTGGTGCCGACGGACGCTACGCCTTGACGCCACCCCGCGCCGGAGTGTGGCAGGTGGAGGTCTCGGCTCCCGGCTTCGTGCCCCAGGTCATGGCCCTGATGCCCCTTCTCGCCAGTCGCACCCTGCCCGAGGTGACGCTGGCCACCGATCGCGGCCTGACCGTCCACGTGCGAGATCCGGAGGGCAAGCCCGTGGCCCACGCGCAGATCCGCGTCGCTCGCCCCAAGGTCCAGCATTTCTTCGGCGAGACCCCGACATGGACCACCCCGCCGGTGCAGGCCCGCACCGACAGCCGGGGCGTGGCCGTGCTGCCGCGAGCTGCGGGCACGGCCCTGACCCTCAGCGTCAGTGCGCCCGGTTTCGCGCTCTACGAAAACACACGCCTGGCCGGCGCTGCCGCCTCCGCGCGCCTGCACCCGGCACCGCGACTCGTCCTGCAGGTGGTCCGCGCGGATGGGACCGCGGCGGACGGCATCCTGGTCCGCGCCGGCAAGCTCTCCCATCCCCTGGGAACCACCGATCCGGCCGGTCGCCTGGATCTCTTCCTGGGCGACGGCGCCGAGTTGCCCATCGCCCTGAGCGGCCCCTCCGGCGCGGCGATCGAGGCGACGATTCACCCGCCCGCCGCAGGTCATCCCCGGCAGGTGAAGCTCGAACTGCAAGCGCCCCGCCGGGTCGAGGGCCGGGTGCTCGACGGCATCACCCGCAAGCCCGTGGAGGGCGCCGTGGTCTGGACCCTGCGGCACCCGCGATGGTCGTTGACGGACGCCGCCGGTCGCTTCGAGCTGAACGTCGCCCGGGGTGACTACCTGGGGGCGGGAGCCTCGGGCTATCTCCCCGGCAGCGCCCAGCGCGGCAACCGGGATTCCATCGCCCTGGTGTTGATGCCCGGGGCCCGCGTCGCAGGCCGCGTGACCGACGCCGACGGCCGGGGCGTCGAGGGCGCCCGGATTGCCTTGGCAGCCGTTCCCCGCCGGGATGGGGAAATACAGATTTCTTTCGGGGGCGGTGGTGAAGAGCCGGAAGCAGTCAGCGGCCCCGGCGGTGGCTTTCAGATCGGCCCCATCGATCCCGATGGCAACTGGCGACTGCAGATCTCCCACCCGGACTTCGCCTCGACCCACCACGACCTGGGAGCCCTCGAGCCCTACGCGACGCTGGAAGGGGTCGAGATCGTTCTCGCCGAGGGGCTGGCGGCCCGCGGCCTGGTCACCGATCTCGAAGGTGCGGCAGTGGCGAACGCCACGGTGAGCTTCATTCCCGCCGGGGAGGCTCGGCCCTCGATGCCCTTCTTCGCCGGCCCCGCTCCGGGACCGGTGGCGGCGGCCCAGACCGACAGCGATGGGCGCTTCGAAGCCCGGGGTCTGGCGGCAGGACGATACGACGTGGAAGCCCGTCGCCGGGGTTACGCACCCCGCGTGGTGCCGGGGGTCGAGATCGTCGACGCGGCCGTCGATCTCCCTCCCATCACCCTCGAGCCCGGTGTGCCGATCGAGGGCTGGGTGCTCGACGAGCAGGGCCGCCCGGTGGAGGGGGCCGAGCTGCGCACGGGCGGCGCGATGCTCCTGGTCATGCCGGGCGGCGGGGAGGGTCCGCCCGCCGCCCGCAGCGGGGCCGACGGCTACTTCCGCATCGATGACCTCGACCGCCAGGCCACGGTCGATCTGTCGGTCTCCCGCAGTGGTTACGCCGCGACCACCGTCCGGGGCATCGAGGTCGCCCGCGGCGAGCCGCTGGAGGTCACCCTGGAACCCTCCTCAACCCTGGAGGGACGGGTGGTGGGGACCGATGGTGAAGGCATCGCCGGGGCCGAAGTGGAATTGACCCGCACGGTCACCATGAGGATGGGCGGCAACGCGATGATGATGAAGAGCGTCATCAACGCTACCGGTGATGCCGACGGTCGCTTCGTCTTCGAGGAACTCGAACCGGGCAAGGTCTCCCTGGCGGCCGGGGCACCTCGATGTCGTTGAG
>JALTMS010000513.1 GCA_027001345.1 Acidobacteriota bacterium
CACCCTCTCGATGCAACTCCCCCCGGCGATGGGCTCGGGCCGGACGAGGTGTGGACTTCTCGTGCCATCGGCAGCAGCACAGCCCACGAGGTGCGCATCGCCGAGAACGCCATCCAGGCGCTGGCGGCTCCCTCTACTTCGATACAGTACGAAGCCACCAAGGAGCAATCTCCGCACACGCTAGCCGAGTCCAAGTTTCGTGTGGATCTGGTCCGTTCTTCTGGCGTGACGATTCCCTACAACTTGCAGATCCAGGCGCGGATTGGCGACGTCGATCCCTCCACGGGAGAAGCCCCTTCCTATGCGGTCAAGCTGCTCAAGGGAGTGCGCCTGTGCAACAGAGCGGTCATCATCGCTTTCCGGCTTCCGGACGAATACGGTCAGGCAGGCTGCGATGCCAATGGCGACCCGCTGCCCTCCACCGAGGGCGTCTTCTGCGAGGATCCGGTTACCGGCGAGGAGCCACCACTCGAAGCGGAGGATCCGGACAATGCCGGCCTGACCCGGCCGGTCTGGTTGCGGATTGAAGTGGATAATACGTACCAGCAGAACAACGACCCGGTCGTCAAGGGAACCGCGTATTGGCAGGACGGCCAAGGAAACTGGCGATCCTGCAGCGTAGAACGTCCCTTCGAAAATGATCCGGGACAGATGAGTGGCATCCGGGGCAAGTGGGGCATGAGTTTCCACGACAAGTGGTATCGCCTCGAGTGGTTCAAGGCGGGAGATGGAGCGCAGCGATGAGTCCCGCTTCCGTCGCCGCTCCTTCCGGGAGCGCTCTGCGCGTCAGCTTCGCCATCGCTGCTGTGGCGATGGCGGGGCTGACGCCCCCTTCGCTCAGCCAGACGATCACGGTCGATCTCCAGACCGATGCCGATGCGGTGCGCATCGACGGCGAGGATCTCGACGACAACCTGGCCTACCGGGCCGCAACCTGCGATATCAACGGCGACGGCGTGGCGGACTTGGTGATCGGCGATCCGGAAGCGGACGGCTTCGACAACTCGCGCAATGGCTGCGGCGAGGTCAGTGTCATTCTCGGCAGGAGGAGCGCGTGGACCGGCCCGCTCTCCCTGGCCAGCGAACGTGCCATCCGCTTCGTCGGCCAGCACTCCAGCGATCAGCTCGGTGACGCTGTCGCCTGCGGCGACATCGACGGCGATGGCTTCGACGACATCGTCATGTGTGCCCCGTGGGCCGACCGAGAGCGTCCCGGCGGCTGGACTTCCGGCCAGGCCCACGTGGTCTTCGGCAGCCCGGATCTGGCTGGTGAGATAGACCTCGAAGTCGACCCTGGTATGGTCATCAGCGGTGAGTTCTACGGTGGATCTTTGTGCGAGAACCCGCTGATCGCAGACATCAACGGCGATGGGATAGACGACCTGGTTCTCGACGACGCGACTGCCTACGATCGGGAAGGGATTGCACGCGCGGGACGTGCTTACGTTCTTTTTGGGCGCCAGAACTGGCCAGCCAGCATCGACCTGCGTACGGGCGCGGCGGACGTTGTTTTCTTTAGCCAGACCGGTGATTCGTTTGCCTCAACCCTGTCTGCTGGAGACCTGGATCGTGATGGTATGCTGGATCTCCTTATCGCGGCCAGGTTCGGCGACGGCCCCGTCGATGCTCGCAAAGATTGCGGCGACATTCATGTATTCTGGGGGCGAGCGAATTGGCCAGCGGGGATTGACCTTGCCGTCGAATTCCCAGATCTTCTTCTCTATGGAGCTGATGCGGGGGATACATTCACTCGCGGGAGAGGACTGAGCGTCGGTGATCTTGATCGCGACGGAACAATGGAAGTCGAAGCTGGCTCGTCCTACACCTGGGGCCGAACAAACTCAACAAAGAACGCTGGCGAAGCTCGACTAGTCCAAGTCAAAACACCTTCCCCGCCGACGATCGATCTTGCTGATTCCCCTGACGGCCTCATCTACGGTACGAAGATCCGAGACTACGTCGGCGGCGGTGTGTGGATCGGCGACACGAACGGCGACGGATTCAGTGATCTGCTGATCGATGCATCAGCCGCAGACGGCCCGGATGAGACGCGAGGCGATGCGGGCGAGATCTCCGCCTTTCGAGGACCGCTCACCTATCCTTTGGACATTGACCAGGCGGCAGGTCACGAAGACGTTATCGTTTACGGAGCAGCGGAAGGCGAATGGCTCTGGATCTCCAGCCTTGACGACATCAACAATGACGGCCTGGATGAGATCGTCGCCCACGGTGGCGGTAGTATCAGCGACGACATCTGGCCCAAGTTCTGGCTGATCAGCCCCTACGACGTGGATGGCGACGGCATCACCCAACTTCCCGATAACTGCCCCCTTGTGGCCAACGCCGACCAGACCGACAGCGATGGCGACGGCCGCGGCGACGCCTGCCAGCTCGACTGGGACGGCGACGGGGCGACGGACAGCGACGACTGTGCGCCCGCCGACCCGGCGGGTGGCCCGCCGGGCGGTGTGACGGGCCTCGCCTTCGAAGCCGGTAGCAAGTCGGTGATCATCTGGTCGCCGGCCACCCTGGCCGACCGCTACGACGTCTCCCGAGGCGAGTTGGCTTCCCTCGACGGCAACGACTACGGCGCCTGTCGCAACGACGACGACCCGGACACCACCGACACCCGCTTCGAGGACCCCTCCACCCCCGCCCCAGAAACGGGCTACTTCTACCTCGTCCGCTCGCGCAACGACCTCTGCGCGCTGGCTGGGTCCTGGGGCCATACCTCCGAAGGAACCGACCGCGCCAACACCAACCCGGCCGCCTGCCCGTAGCGCCGCCGCGGGCAAGCCCTCACCCGGACTATGCACGAGCGCCTCGGCTGAAATGCCTCAACTGACCGCTGGCCGGGCTCTTTGAGCCCTCTGGCCCGTACTCGGCGCTCTACGGCCTGCGGCGTAACTTCCAGCCACGCCTCAGCCGCGGAGGCCTCCGTGCGGGCCATTCAGCAGCCTTCTGCGACCTTCTGTCTAGTCTTCGAAGAGCTGCTCGGGGGAGTCGATCTCCAGGATGCGGTCGGTCCAGCGCTCGAGGGCCGGCAGGTCGGCCGACCCGATGCGTGAGCGCGACTCCTCGTCGAGGGGGCCGAAACGCTGCTCGAGCAGACGGACCAGGACGGCGCGGGCA
>JALTMS010000514.1 GCA_027001345.1 Acidobacteriota bacterium
CCGGGTCAGGCACCGGGCAAAGGTCAGAGAAGGCTCTCGAGGAACTTGTCGCTCAGTGAGGCGGGATGGCCGCGCCAGATCACCTTGCCGTCCTTGACGATGGCCGCGGCGGGGATGCCTCGTACGCTGAAGTAACGGCTCAGGCCGCCCTTCTCCTTGGCGATCGGATAGGTCAGCTTCTGCTGGGCGATGAAGTCGGCGACCTTCTGCTCCGTGGAACTCTTGGTGATCTTGGTCAGGCCGACGATCTGCAACCCCTTGGGATGCAGGCTTTCCCACAGGCGCTGCACCTTGGGCACCTCCCGGCGGCAGTGGGGGCACCAGACCTCCCAGAAGATCAACAGGGTGGGCCCGGGGGAGGTGAAGTCGACTTCGTTCTCGCCCTGGAACCACTTGTCGATGTCCCACACCTGGGGGCTGGCCTTGCCGATCACCGCCAGCTCTGCGGTGGCTCGTGCCGCACGCGTCCCGGCGTATTTCTTCTTGAACGCTTCGAGGCGTGAGGGGACCTGATCGACCTTGCCTTCCTCGACCAGCTTGCGAATCGCCGAAATCTCGGCGCCTGCGGCCTGCTCGCGGGCCGGATCCCCGTTGGGCTTCCTGGCCCGCATCTGACGCTCGAGCTGAGCGACGCGCTGCTCGAGCTTGGCAATGCGCTCGCCCTTCTTCGCCGCTGGAGCCGTGTTCTTTTGCAGCTCGGCAAGCTGCTGCGCGAGTTCGGCGACCTTCTTCTCGAGAGCTTCGATTCTCTCGCCCTTGCTGTCGGCTGCTGCGGGTGCGACGAGGCTCGCTGCGAGTAGTGCCACCAGTAGGATTCCCCGACCCTTCATGCTTTTCCTCCGCGTCCGGGGCATCGCATTGGACGCGATGCCTCTGCTGGATCCTTCTCCACCAAACATCGCAGTCTAGCCGATTTCCTCCGAGCCGGCTTCCAGGCGGTCGCCGCGGAGCTGCGGGACCTGGGCGACGCGATCAGCGCGCAAGCAGGCCTCGAGGTCTTCCGCTCGGTAGTTTGGCTGGTCGGGATCGAGGAATTTTCGTCCTTCGGGATGGCTGCGAATCGTGGCGAAGACCGCCTCGAGATCGAAGGGCCTGCCCTCGAGCAGCGCTTCGATGTATGCCGCCGCGCCTTCGTCCTCGGGTGCCGGACGGGTGCCGTCGGCGCCGAGCGCGAGCAGGCTGACTTCCGCCGGCGCCAGACGCCGCAGGTACTCGGCCACGCTCCGGGCGTTGAGAAAGCAGCCCACCAGAACCCGAGCTCCAGCCTCCGCGGCCGCCACCATGCCGCGACTACCGGCGGAGGTGGTGAGGATCACCGTGCGCCCTTCGAGATCGCGGCGCACCGCCTCGACGGGGGAGTTGCCCATCTCGAAGCCCTCCGGGGGCAGGCCGTGGCGCTCACCGGCAAGGATCCACCCGGGATGTTCCTGCTTGAGCTCTCGCGCGCGGGTGAGGGTGGCGGCGGGTACCACTGCTCGCACGCCCTGGTCGAAGAGGGTGACGATGTGGGACGAGGCGCGCAAGACGTCGATCGCCACAGCCACCCCTCGCGCCCGGCGTGCGCCCTCGAGCAGCGAAAGGCGGTGAATGCGCATCAGAGTCCAACTTCGGCGAGGAAAGCCGCCAGTACTTCGGCGAAGTCCGCGGGCTGGTCGATGAACGGCCAGTGACCGGAGGGAGCGATCTTCACCCGGCGCACGCCCGCCCGAGTCAGTTGTGCGACAGACTCTTCGCTGGCGCCGCCGGGAGAACCGGCGATGTAGAGCACCGGCATCTCGAGGGCCGCCAGCCGTCGGGCCAGCTTCCCCGATGCGGACAGCTCGACCAGTTCCCGGGAGTTGAGGTAGTAGGTCTCGGGCTGGGCGAGCCGCAGGCTGGCGTAATAGCCCCGAAGAGCCGGCTGCTGCAGGCCATCTTCGTAGACCCGCTCGAGCAGACGACGGAAATTACGATCGACGAAGAGGTCGAAATCGCTGGCCACCGCCCGCCCGGAGAAGGTGCAATCTTCGGAGCAGAGGTTGCCGTCCACGTCCACCAGCGCCGCGACGCTTTCGGGATGAGCCTCGGCCAGAAGCTGGCCGATCACGCCGCCCATCGAGTGGCCGACGAGGATCGGCGGCCGGGAACAGTGCTCGGCGATCCAGGCTGCCAGTAGCTCGACCTGCTCGCTCAGAGGCAGGGCGCGCTCGGGCCACGGGCTGCGGCCGTAGCCGGGAAGATCGGGCACCAGTCGGGGGCGCAGGGCCAGCAGGGGATGGCCGACGATCTCCTCGAAGCACAGTCCGGACTCGCCGAGGCCGTGGATCAGGAGCAGTGGCGCGAGATCCTCCGCGCCCGTGTAGTGACGAGCGAAAACCTGCTGTCCGCGGGTCGCTTCGATCAGGTGGCGGGGGGCTGTGATCATCGGCACTCTCCCGGTGCGCGGGGCGACGGCGCGAGGCATTATCGCGGCAGCCGCTGCCGCCGGCAAAACGCCGCCGCGGGGCGAGATGGAGAAAGGTCGATGCACTCCAGCGCCGTATCGAGGCGGGTCCTGGCCCTGCTCGCCGTTCTTGCCGGCCTGACCGGCGTGGCGCTGTGGAAGACGTCCGCGCCTGTTTCGAAACTGGTGGTGGTCAGTATCGCCCCTGAGGGGATCATGGGTACCGACTGCCGAATCTCGGTGGTGGTTCCTCCGGCGGGACAGGAGGCGGGGCGAGAGTCGCTGGCGGCTGCCGAGGCCGAGTTGCGGCGCGTCGAGGCGCTGATGAGCACCTGGATC
Organism: Acidobacteriota bacterium; assembly: GCA_027001345.1. Classification (GTDB taxonomy): domain Bacteria; phylum Acidobacteriota; class Polarisedimenticolia; order J045; family J045; genus JALTMS01. Next base: position 2,762 of record JALTMS010000514.1, read on the forward strand.
GACGATTCGGAAATCTCTCGCCTCAACCGCCTGGCGGCTGGAAAGCGGCTGGAGGTCTCTCCGGCGACCGCAGAGGTGCTCGCCGCCGCCCACCGCCTGAGCCTCGAGACCGGCGGTGGCTTCGACGTGACCTGTCGACCTCTGATCGAGTTGTGGCGCCGGGCCGGGAGGGATGACCGCATGCCCCCTTCCGAGGCGATCGAGCGGGCTCTGATGCTGGTGGGCTGGAAGGGGCTGCGCCTCGATGGACGCTGGGTCGAGAAGGTGCGTCAAGGGGCGCGGGTCGATCTCGGCGGTATCGCCAAGGGTTACGGGATCGATCGCGCCGTCGCCGCTCTGGCCCGGGCCGGCGTGGTGGGGGGGGTGGTG
>JALTMS010000515.1 GCA_027001345.1 Acidobacteriota bacterium
CTTGAGAATCGGGCACGACGCGAGCCTTCAGACCCGGTCGGATCACCCACTGCCCGTTTCGCTGGATGTTGTCGAACTCGGCGTGAGCATAGAAATAGCCCCCCGCATCCACCTCGGGACTGACGTGGGTGATCTCCGCCACAACCCGCTCGACGACTTCCCCGGGAGCCGCATCGCCGCCGGCGCTCGCCACCGCCTCACTCGGTTCGGGAGACTTGATCACGACGACAAGCTCGATCCGCTTCCCCAAGAGTTCCGCCGGCGTGTACTTGTTCGCATCGACCATCGCTTCGGCCCGCAGCCGGTCCATGCGCAGCAGCCGCACGACGGGGTCTCCCGCATTGACCCACTCCCCGACGTCCCGGAACCGCTGCACGACTACACCGGAGATCGGCGAGACCAACTGGCGTCGCTCGAGTTCCGCCTGAATCCGTTCCACCTGAGCCTCCCGGCCGTGCACCGTTAACCGAGCGACCTGCTGATCGACTCGCGCGACCTCCGCTCGAAAGTGAGCTCGTTTGGCGGTCGCCTCGAGACGCCGCAACTCGAATAGGCTCACCGCTTCGGGATTGTCGCGGTTGATCTTCTGTGAGTTTTGATACTCCGCCTCGGCGACCTCCACCATCGCGAGAGCTTCCTGGACGGGAGCATCGGTCTCGGCTTGGACGCGAGCCATTTCCAGTTCCGCTCGCGCTGCCTTCAGGCGTGCTTGCGCATCTTTGTCATTGACACGTCCGATCACCTGGCCCTTCTTGACCTCGGTCCCCATGCGTGCTTTGAGTTCGACGATCACTCCGGCTTCCTGAGCCGGCAAGTCGATTTCATCGATGGGAACGATGAGGACATGCATGTGAGTCGAATCGGCCATGTCCCGGCTCGTGTTCCGCCCGGAGGGACCTTGTGCTGAAGTCGTCACCGCCACCAGGCCAAGCATTACCAACGTGCCGAAGATGCCCCGTCGTGCCAGCTCGATGGGGAGTTCCCTACGATTTCGATGAAATGGATTCCTACGCATCGGGTCGCCTCGCATTGAAAACAGATGATGATTGATCTTCCATTCGGCCCCGCCCTCGGAAGCCGGTCGCCTCGGTCAGAACAAGACGTGCTTCTGGACCCACTCGACCGCCTCGTGGAACCACGCATAAAACACGGTCGTCCTCCCGCACTTGATGCGAGCGATGACCGTGGCTCCCGCTCGAGGATCCTCCGGCAGCGGCTGCCGCAGCCCCACGAGCACCTTGACCGTGGGACCTTCTTCTCCACTCACTTGGGCAATTTCGTGGATCTTGCGAACCATGCCGTGCCGTTTGGTCGCCGGGTCGGTGGCCAGAACATAGGAAACCGGCAGCGGCTCTTTGCTCGATCTCTGAGCTTCCAAGACGTGACCGATCCGTCGTTCCACCACTCGCAACTCCAACTCCCAACCCCCGCTCGGATCTGCGATCGTCATCGCCTTTTGCGTGGCGCTGACCGGCCGGTGGAGGAGCATTTGCTCGGCATCCCACGGAAGCATGACGATGCCGTCGATCGGACTGCGAATCGACAATCGATCGCGTTCCTCCTTCAACCAACTCAATTGCTGCACCAACGATTTCTTGCGGACTCGCAACTGCTGCAACTGTCCCGACACTTGTGCCTCTTCGGCAGGATTCTCCCACCCATGCCGTCTTCCCTGCTGGAGCTGTTCGTAGACGGCATCGAGCCGCTCGTTCGTCTCATCCAGTTCGCCACTGATTTGATGCCATCGCCGCTCGAGTTCCGGATTCATCAGCTCGATCAGCACCTGACCGGCCTGAACTTTGTCGCCATCCTTCACGAGGATCTTATTGACCGTACCGTCGACTCCGAAAAAGACGTCCCGTCTCCGGATCGGCTGCAGCGACCCTCGAGCCTTGATGTTGAAATCTGTCCGTACGACAAAGAGGCCGATCAGAATCGCGAGAAGGACGACCGTGGCGATCACGGTCTTGGGCAGATTGCGCGCCTCGACGAGAATCCGAGACTTTCCGATCGCCCGCCACAAAGGCATCAAGAAGATTTCGTTGTGGTCCAGCGCATTGGCGAGTGCCCGCGTCGTGTGCTCATAGACGAGGTCGATGCGCGGCTGGATGACTTCGCGGGGAAGCTCCGTTTCTATCTGCTCGACCAGGAGCGCCCCGAAGACTTCGCGCTCGCCTTGATGCTCGCGTTCGAGCTCGCCATGCTTGGCCTCGCGAGCCAGTTCATGAGGACGGTCAGGTTTGCGAAGGGGAATGACCACGATCGACTTGGCATAGGACTCTTCGACGTACTCCTCGAGTGCATGTTCGACTTGAGGCGGCAAGTCCTCGGTTTCCCCTTCGAACCAGAGCGGTTCTCCCGTCGCCACGACGCGCGTCGCCAGCTTGTTCAACGCGGCAACGATATTGGCCCGGTTCTCCATCGTATCCTGGCCGCTGATGGCTTCCACCTTGCAACTCGGTCCCCGCTTGATCGCCACCGCCACGCGGTCGCAGCCGATCAACCGCCTCGCTTCATTCACCGCTGTGAAGCACGTGTCCCGCAAATCGAGCGATTCGTGGACGAGCCGAGCGAATTCATCGGCTTGGGCCCAAAGGGAGTGGCGTGTGCTGAACTGACGGAGCTTGTGCGACTTGATCCACTCGGCCGCCAACTCGCACATCTGAATGACGAACCGCAGGTAGCCTCGTTGCGTGGCCGGCTGGGCGTTGGGGCGCTGAAACACCTCGACCAGGCCTTCGACTTTCCCGTCTCCCAGCAGCGGTGCGACGACGAGCAGGAATCGCGTCGGGTTGCCGCCTCCTTCCTCGTCGCCGGAGCCGGCCAAAGGAGGCACGAGCTGCGGCTCGCCAGTCCGAATCACCCGCTTCAGGAGCTGCATGTGGCGCCGCGTCTCGTCAGACGTTTCGTCCAGCAGCGTTTCACTCAAGTTGATCTGATACATCAACTCGAGCCGTCGGTCCTCGCCCATGATCCATACGGCACCGCCGGCCGCGGCGAGCGCCGTTACGATGCGTTGCAGAAAGGCCTCGTAAAACTGCTCCGGCGAAAGATCACTCTTGGAGAGCGTGGCAATTTCGTTGACCAGGCCGCGAATCTGCTGCTTGGTCTTCTCGACCGTCTCCGCAT
>JALTMS010000516.1 GCA_027001345.1 Acidobacteriota bacterium
GGCGCGGTTGGTTCGGAGGAGAACGGAAGTTTTCTCCCTGCGTCATCAGTCACGGACCTGGCCGCTCCGTTTTCAGTGGCGCCGGGGGCGCAACTGGGGCATCAAGGGCGATCCTCGGGACGAGCGCAGGAGCGAACTCGGAGCCCGGCTCAGTCACCGCAGCGATGCGCTTTCAGTACTCGTACAAGCGGAACGACAGGACTACACCGAGACATCCGTCCAACAGGATTACGTGACGGATCGGTTGAATACCGGTATTTCCTACCGCCCCGGGGGATCGCGGAAGATCCAGATCGCCACGCGCTTTTACGGCTACGACCGCCGCGGGACTTCGAATTCCAAGTTTCTGCTGAGCAGCGGTTCGATCGATCTCAGGCCGACGGAAGATCTGCACATGAACCTGCTGCTCGAGTATCAGGACCAGGAAGAGGACATCGGTGCAAGAGCCTCCCGCCGCGCCAAATTCAACGCTTCCCACGAGCTGTGGGGCAGCCTGTCGACACGCCTCTACGGTCTGCTCGAGCGTCAGATCTTGCCGTTCGACGGTGCGCTGGATGTCAACGAGGCGATTTTGAGCTTCGACTATCAGCGGCATCTCGAGGCGGGCGCGCTGGGTCTGGGCTGGACCCGCGGCCAGCGGCGGGAAGATGAGGTTCTGCCGTCGGGCGAGAGGCTGATGATCGAGGAGCACACCTACGATCAGGGCTTTCCGATCTTTCTCGATCTGCCGGACGTGATCTCCGGGTCGGTCACGGTGACCAGCACCGATGGCAGCATCGTCTATACCGAGAACATGGACTACGAGCTGGTGCAGCGCGATCTGCTGACCGAGATCCGGATCGTCCCGACCGGCGATATTCTCCCCGGCACGACTCTGCGCATCAGCTACCTGGTCAATTCGGTGCCCGACCTGTCGACGATCATCGACTCGCGGAGTGTCAGTGCTTCCTGGCGCGGTACACAGGGGCTCTGGCTGCGCGCGTCCCATGTGATTCGAGACAATAACCAGGTCGCCGGGCTTCCGGATGTGCGCCTCGAGGACCTGACCGATACGGAGTTGCGGGTCGGCTACGACAGGGAGAGGTGGGGTGTGCACGGCGCATGGCGTGATCGAGTCAGCACGATTCTCGGCTATCGCACCAGTTCGTTGGGCAGCAACTGGGATGCGATCAGCGGCCGGGTGATGACGCTCACCCTCCGCGCCCGCCTGCAGAAGACGACCTATCCCGACCGGGCGGAGCCGACCGACTCCCGCTTGTTCGGCGCCGACCTGCGCTTCGAACGCGAGCGGTTGCGGGTCGATATGACCCTCGAGCGCTGGAAGGAAAATGTCCTGGGCAGGAAAGGGGACTACTTTCAGGGCAGACTGATGGCTCGCTGGTTGGCACGGGCGATCGAGGTTCGTCTGCTGTGGCTGGTCAGGTTTCAGACCGTCGAGCTTTCGGGAGTCGATAATAGGGACGAAGTGCAGATCGTGGTGAGGAGACAGTTCCGATGAGCCGCAGATCCCTGATCGTCCTCGTGTTCGCTGCCCTGCTCGGGGGCTGCACCTTCCAGTCGGGTCCGTCTTTCGAGGCGGCCGGAGATCGTGAGCTGGTCTGGCCCACGCCTCCCGAGACCGCGCGCCTGGCGTGGGCCGGGGAGTACCGGCCCGGCGCCAGGGGCTACCGTCGACCCCATGGGCTGGGGGTGGCCAGTGACGGCCGGGTCTGCATCGCCGATCCTGGGGCGGGAGTGGTCTGGCTCCACGCACCGGAAGGCCGGGCGCGCTACGTGGGAGCCGGCAAGCTGCACTCGCCGGTGGACTGCGCGTTCGTCGGTCCGGAGCTGCTGGTGGTCAGCGACTCGATGGCCGGCCAGCTCGTCGCCTTCGATCCCAGGGGCAAGGTGGTCTGGCGCAGCGCCGCCGGGGAAATGGCACGGCCGGCTGGGATCGCGGTCGATGCCGAGGGGCAGCGGATCGTGGTCTGTGACGTCACGCGGCATCGGCTGGTGATTGTCGACACTGCCGGGCAGGTCATCGGCGAAATCGGAGAGCGGGGAGCCGAGGAGGGGCAGTTCAATTTCCCGACAGACGTGGCGATCGGTCCATGGGGACGACTCTATGTGGTTGATGCGATGAACTTTCGCATCCAGATCCTGGATCCCGAAGGCCGCGCCGTACTGACCTTCGGTGTTGCGGGAGACGGCCCGGGCACCTTTCATCGGCCTCGCGGCGTCAGTGTCGATCGACAGGGGCGGATCTACGTCAGCGATGCCCTTTTCGACGTGGTGCAGATCTTCGACGGCCAGGGGCGGCTGCTGATGGCGCTCGGTCAGCGTGGTCGTGGGCCGGGAGAATTCTGGATGCCTGCGGGTGTCGCCGTGCAGGATGGAAGCCGTCTGCTGGTGGCTGATGCCTACAATCGAAGGGTGCAGGCCTTTCGGTTACTCGTTGCTGCGGAGGAGACGCGATGAACTGTCGAGCAATCGTCTTCGGAGTCGTCGCCGCGCTGGGCGCGAATTCCTGGGCTGGCATCGAGACGACGGTTCACAACCTGGGAACCAGCGGTCCGGGGCAGGTCAAGGCGCTGACCGAGGAGCGGATCTGCATCTTCTGTCATGCACCCCATCGTGCGACGACCCGGGCGCCCCTGTGGAACCGCAACGACAGCCGGGCGACCTACGTGGTCTACGACAGCCCGACCCTCGATGCTCAGCCCGGCCAGCCGACCGGATCGAGTCGCATGTGCCTTTCGTGCCACGATGGAACCGTGGCTCTCGGAGAAGTGGTATCGGAACCCGACGAGATCGCCTTTCCAGCGGCCCACCGCATGCTTGATCCGAGTACCGGCAGCCTGGAGACCGATCTGGCCGACGACCACCCGGTCTCCTTTCCCTACGACACCGGCCTGGTGGCGGCGGATCCCGAACTGAAGGATCCGGCAGCCATTGATCCGCCGGTGAGTCTCGATCCCAACGGCGAATTGCAGTGCACCTCGTGCCACGATCCCCACGACAATACCTACGGGCGCTTTCTGGTGACGAGCGACTACCGTAGTGGCCTCTGCCTTTCCTGCCATGCCAAGACCAACTGGGATGGCAGCCGGCATGCCACGTCCGTGGCGACCTGGGACGGA
>JALTMS010000517.1 GCA_027001345.1 Acidobacteriota bacterium
GAGTACGAGCAGATTTCCTTCGATCTCAGGGAACTGGTCTCCCAGACTGCCGAGCTGTTCAGTTCCCGCGCGCGGGCCAAGGGCATCGAACTGGAAGCGCGGTACGACGAGACTCTGGGCCGGGCGTGGGTGGGCGATCCCACCCGGCTGCGGCAGGTGCTGAGTAACCTGGTGGGCAACGCGGTGAAGTTCACCGAGACCGGTAGCGTGGTTCTGTCGGTGCGCCCCGGCGACGAATCTGCGGACTCGGTACGCTTCGAGGTTGCCGACACCGGTCCCGGCATCGAGCCGGCCGCCCTCCAGCGGATCTTCGATTTCTTCCAGCAGGCCGACAACTCGATCACTCGGACCCACGGTGGGAGTGGTCTGGGGCTGGCGCTGAGCCGGCAACTGGTGCGGGGAATGGGCGGCCGGCTCGATGTCAGCTCCGAGCCCGGGAAGGGCAGCACCTTCGGCTTCACCCTGCCCCTCGTCCCAGCAGAGGGAACGCAGCCGGAGGCGGGCGAGCCGGTCGCGGCGGCTGCCAGCCGGCCGCGTTTCGATGGCCGGCGCGTCCTGCTGGTGGAAGACGACACCGTCAACCAGCTCGTCGCCCGCGGTTTTCTCGCCCGTCTCGGACTCGACGTCGAGGTGGCCGGCAACGGGGAAGAGGGGCTCGCGGCTCTCGAAACGGGTGACTACGACCTGGTGCTGATGGACTGTCACATGCCGGTCCTCGATGGCTTCGAGGCGACCCGCCGCCTGCGCGCGCGGGAGACGGGCGGGACCCGTATCCCGGTCGTCGCCCTGACGGCCAGCGCCATGGAGCAGGATCGGCAGCGCTGCCGCGCCAGTGGGATGGACGACTTCCTGGTCAAGCCCCTCGACGCCCAGGTTCTCGAGCGGGTGCTCGAGCGCTGGCTGGGCGAGCCGTCGCGGATGGCATCCTCTCGCAGCTGAATACGGTCGGTGCCCGAGCAGGGGAGGACAGGTCGTGGCGGTGTCCTCACCCGTCGGAGTAGCCTTCACCGCCGAGTCTTTCAGTGGAGTGCCCCGATGAGTAGCGATGGAGACGGAGTCCTCAGCCACAATCGCGATGCCTGGGACCACAAGGTGCGTGCGGGCAACCGCTGGACCCGGCCGGTGACGGCGGAGGCCATCAGCGCCGCCCGAGAAGGCCGGTGGGAAGTGCTGCTCACGCCCCAGAAACCGGTCCCGCGGCAGTGGTATCCGCCTCTGGCGGGAACTCGGGTGCTGGCGCTGGCCTCCGGTGGCGGCCAGCAGGGCCCCATTCTGGCGGCTGCCGGCGCCCGGGTGGTGGTCTTCGATGCCTCCGCCGCCCAGCTCCGGCAGGATCGGAGCGTCGCCGAGCGGGAGGGGCTCGAGCTGGAGACGGTGCAGGGGGACATGGCCGATCTTCGGGCCTTCGCCGAGGCCAGTTTCGATCTCGTCTTCCATCCGGTTGCCAACTGCTTCGTGCCCCACCTCGAGCCCGTCTGGCGCGAGACCTTCCGGGTGCTCGCGCCCGGAGGCGTGTTGCTCGCGGGTTTTGCCAACCCGGTGCTCTATCTCTTCGACGATGATCCCGAGACGGGGATGCAGCATCTCGAGGTACGGCATTCGATTCCCTACTCCGATGCCGAGCGCCTGTCGGTCGACCAGCAGCGCCGCTGGCGCCAGCGGGGTGACGCGCTGGAGTTCGGCCACAGTCTCGAGGCCCAGATCGGTGGACAGCTCGCCGCCGGATTCGTGCTGACGGGATTCTACGAGGACCGACTCGACGTCGAGCAGTGCGCGCTCTCGCGCTACATCGCCAACTTCATCGCCACCCGCGCGATCAAGCCCGGCGGGCCACGACGATCAGGTTCTCACCCCAGTGGGCGGGGAGCAGGGGGCGGGCCAGAAAGACCGTGATCACCGTCGGCAGGCAGAAGATCGGGTATTGCAGCGCGGTGGGGATACGCTCGAGGTAGGGCATGTCCCACGGGCCGTCGGAGAAGGTGCGTTCGATCTCGAAGCCCGCGCTTCGGGTCAGCTCGATCCACTCCGATCGCTCGAGCAGGGAGACGTGGGTCTCGTCGCCGAAGGCGTACCACTTTTCGCCCTTCAGGCGCCGTCCCGGGGAATCCATGTTCGGCACGGAGTAGAGCAGCCGGCCGCCCGGCGCGAGCAGGGAGAAGGCCCGCTCGAGGGCTCGACCCGGTTCGGCGAGGTGTTCGAGGACGTACTTGGCAACGATCAGGTCGAAGCCGCCGGCCTCGATCCGTTCCGGCAGCCGGCCGGTGAAGTCCGCGCAGAAGACCCGCGATCGGGATGCGATCTGCCGGGCTCGCCCGATGGCGTACTCCGACAGGTCGATGCCCCAGGTCTCGTGGTGCCGTTCCAGGCGGGCGAGGGTGTAGCCGTGGGCGCAGCCGATCTCCAGCACGCGGCGGCCACCGTGGCGCCGCAGCAGACGGTGGGCCAGCAGGGCGTAGAAGCGCACCGACCACCAGTGCATGTTGAAGCGGCGGAGTTCGTCGAGCCCGAACTCCTGCTGGTAGTAGTCCTTGCCGTACCGCCTGGGTGACAGATCCGCCATGCCGCCACTTCCTCTTCGCCGGGGTGCCCATCGTAGCAGGCTCGAATCGTCCCGCTCGGCCTTGAGTTCGTTCGCCGCTGTCCGATAAGCCTCTCGACGACCCGGAGGAAGCATGTCCCGGAGCAGGAGAATCGGCATCGAGATCTCCCCGGAGGGGGTGCGGGCGGTCCATGTCGAGGGTCGACGGGGGCGCTGGGTCCTGCGTGGCCAGGCGGGCCGAAACCTCGCCGCCCGCGGGGGCGTCGCCGAAGCTCTGGCGGAAACCGTCGCCGAGCTGGGGGCGTCGGCTCCTTGCCGCATTCTGCTGCTCGGCAGTCGGGCGGCCAGCCACCACCTGCGCTTTCCGCCCATGCCCCGGAGGGATCTACTGCGGGCCGTGGCCTGGCGCCTCGGCGAGCCGCGCAACGGCGAGGGGGAGAGCCTGCTCGAGGCGGTGGAGATCGTCCGGCGCCGCCGGGAGGGGGTGGTGGATCTGCGCGTGGTCCGCCTGCCCCGCGAACCCCTCGAGAGCTGGACCGGCCTGCTCGAGACTCTCGGCTGTCCGGTGGAGGGGG
>JALTMS010000518.1 GCA_027001345.1 Acidobacteriota bacterium
ATGTGGTGGCCGGCCACTCCATGGGCGAGTACGCCGCACTGGTGGCTGCCGGAATGCTCGACTTCGAAAACGCCATGCGCGCCGTGAGTTCCAGGGCGCGCGAAATGTCGAGCGTGCGCGTGGACGATCCTGGCAAGATGGCCGCCGTTCTCGCACCCCGCAAGGAAATCGATTCCCTGATCTCCGGCATAGACGGGGTTGTACCCGCAAACCTCAATTCCTACCGGCAGACCGTCATCGCCGGCGCCACGGGGCCGATGAACGAGGCCCTGGAACGAATAAAGGAGGCCGGGCTGAGGGCCGTCGAACTCCAGGTCTCCCACGCGTTCCATTCGTACATAGTCGCCCCGGCCTGCGGGCCTCTGCGGAAGCTCTTGGAAAAGCTGGAGTTCCAGCCGCCGAAGATCCCCCTCATCGCAAACGTCGACGCAAAACCCTACGAGTTCGCCCCCGAGGCAATGGGCCGCAACCTTGACAGGCTGGCGCAGCAGATCGCTTCTCCCGTACGCTGGATCGACACGATCGAAAGCATGTACGACATGGGCGTTCGCATCTTCGTCGAAGTCGGGGCGAAAAGGGTTCTGGCCAACCTGACGGGCGACATAATCGACGCCGCCGACTACCACTCGGTCGCCTCAAACAACCCGAAGCTGGGCGACTGGACTTCGTTCGCGCAGGCGCTGGCGGCGTGCGCAGCCTACGGGCACCCGAAAGACGAAAATAAGACAACCGACGTCGCCGAAATCGGTGCTGCGGCCGGGACGACCGACGACAGCGACGTCGGGGAACATGTGGGGATTGCCGCTGGAACCGAAACGGCCCGCACCACGACCGAGGTCGTGATAAGCGGCGCGGGCCTAGGCCTCCCGGGCGCAAGCAAGGAGGTTTTCGCCGAGGACAACGTCGACCGCCTGCTCGACGGCCAGGTGCTCATCGATCCCGTTGACGAAGGCCTGAGGCGGAGCCTGGCGGGACAGCGCATAGTTAGGCTCGTCAAGGACGCCCCAGGCGGGCCCGTGTTCGAGGTGATCGATCACCCCGACAGGGTGTCGCGCCTGCTCGGCCAGAAGGGCCGGTTCGATCTCGCGTCAGAGTTCGGGATCGACCCAAAACTGGTTTCCAGCTACGACGTCACCACGAAGCTCGCCATCGCGGCCGGCCTGCTCGCCCTGCGCGATGCAAAAATTCCGCTCGTGATGAAACACCGCACCACAACGACCGGAGGTAGTTTACCCCTGGGATATCGGCTGCCGGAGCAGATGGCCGACGACACCGGCATCATCTTCGCATCGGCTTTTCCTGGATACGAGCAGTTCGCCAACGAAATGGAAAAGCGCCACAGCGACGAGCTACTGCGAGTGCAGATAGAGCAGCTCGAGCGCATCGTCGAGGAAGTCGGGCCCATCCATGCCGTTACGCGCAGGCTGGAGCAACTCAGAAAGATGCGCGGGGAGCCGTTCGGCCTGGACAGGAAGTTCATATTCCGTGCCCTTTCCTTCGGCCACGCGCAATTCGCCGAGCTCATCGGCGCCCGCGGGCCGAACGTGCAGGTGAATGCTGCCTGCTCGTCGACGACGCTGGCCGTCGCCATGGCCACCGATTGGATCCGCCTCGGGCGGTGCCGGAGGGTCCTGGTGGTCGGCGCCGACGACGTCACCAATCCGACGCTCGCCCCCTGGCTCGTTGGAGGGCTGCTGGCCACGGGTGCGGTGACTGACGAAGCCGAGCTCGAAAAGGCGGCGCTTCCCTTCGACAGGCGGCGCAACGGTATGATTCCCGGCATGGGCGCCGTAGGCCTAGTCGTCGAAGACTCCGAAAGCTGCCGGGAGCGCGGAATGGTGGGCATCGCTCGGATACTCGGAAGCGTGCTGGCCAATTCCGCCTTCCACGGCTCCAGGCTCGAGCCGGACCACATCGCAGAAATCATGGACAGGCTCATGGGTCAGGTGGAGCGCGAGCACGGCATAGACAGGCGAAAGATTGCGCCGCATACCGTGTTCGTCTCGCATGAGACGTACACCCCGGCCAGGGGCGGCAGTGCCGCGGCCGAGGTAAGGGCGCTGCGGCGCACCTTCGGCGAGCAGGCCGACAAGGTGGTGGTGGCCAACACCAAGGGATACACGGGCCACCCCATGGCGGTTGGCATAGAAGACGCCGCTGCGGCCAAGATGCTCGAACACCAGACTGTCCCGCCAATCCCCAACTACAAGGAGCCCGACCCCGACCTGGGAGGGATCAACCTGTCGCGGGGCGGAAAGCACGACGTCAGGTACGCGCTGAGACTGGCCGCCGGTTTCGGCTCGCAGGTGACCATGACCTTGATGGAAAAGGTCTCCGACGGACGGCGTGTGACGGACGAGCAGCGGTACCGGGACTGGCTGCGCAGCATAAGCGGACGGAACGATCCGAAGCTCGAAGTGGTGCACAAGACGCTCAGGATACACGACGAGGCGGCCGAGAAGCTCGCGGCCGCAAGGAACGGCGTCGTCGTGAACGATGTTCACGCCTCAAACTACGGGGTATACGGACCCATAGACGAACCCGTGATAAGGAGGCAACGGGAACGCGTCCGATCGGCCCGACGAATTGTCGCTCCTCAACTCGGCGACCTCGGCGCCCGCGAATGCAGAAGTGGAGAAACTTCTCGCGCCGCGCGACGATGAGGCCATCGTGTACACAGCGACGACACCACTGGGCTGCCCGCACTGCAACGCACCGCAGGCGCACAACCCACCCGGGATCTACTACTGCGGGGGCTGCGGGAAGGCGTTCACCGTGCCGACCCCGCAGGATCTGGCTCAGCAGGCCAAGAAGGTCGACGACGACAAGCGCATCTTCATGATGGTCGGCGGCGTGTTCTTCCTGCTCTACGGGATGCCGGTGCTCCTGAGCGTGGGGATGGGTTGCGCGATGATGTTCTTCTACATGGTCGTGGCGATCGGTGTGTACGCCGGCTCGATGTGAGGTGAGTGGACGGAGGGTGAGCACGATGCAGAGACCAAACCATCCCGGCCCCGTGGGACCCGCTCAGGGCGTCCCTCCCTACGCGCCGATGGCGCGCCCGCTCGGTCAGCCGAGCGAGGACGAGCGCGTCTTCGGCGCGTAGGG
>JALTMS010000519.1 GCA_027001345.1 Acidobacteriota bacterium
ATCGGGGCGCGGCGCCCGAACCCGAAACGCGCACCCATCGAATCACGTGTAGGGGCGGGGTGCACCCCGCCCCTACACGTGATTCGATGGGTGCGCGTTTCGGGTTCGGGCGCCGCGCCCCGATGGGTGCGCGTTTTGGCCGTGGGCGCCGCATCCCGGTATGCGGTTCGATGCGTGCACACCACCGAAACCCGACGTCGTGCCCAACGGGTGTAGAGGCCGGGTATACCCGGCCCTGCGGTGCTGGAGGCGAGCGGTGCCGGGTGCCGGGCCGCAACGAAACCGCGGCCCCACCCCGGACTCCGAGCGTTTACTTGCGGAGGGTGTTGAGGGCGGAGCCGGCGCGGAACCACTCGATCTCGTCGGTGGTGAAGCTGTGCCGCACCTCGATCCGTTCTTCGCCGCCGTCGGGGTGGCGGACGACCACCGTCAGCGGCTGGCCTGGTGCCATCTCGGCCAGACCGACGATGCTCAGCCGGTCGCGGGGTCCGATCTTCTCGTAGTCCGCCGGATCGGCGAAGGTCAGCGCCAGGATGCCCTGCTTCTTGAGGTTGGTCTCGTGAATCCGGGCGAAGGAGCGCGCGATCACCGCCCTCGCGCCGAGGTGCCGCGGGCACATCGCCGCGTGCTCGCGGGACGAGCCCTCACCGTAGTTCTCGTCGCCGACCGATACCCAGCCCAGACCCTCGGCCTTGTAATGGCGCGCAATCGCCGGCAACGGCCCGACCTCGCCGGTGAGCACGTCGATCCCCGTTCCCGGCTCGTCGGTAAAGGCGTTGTTGGCGCCGGTGAACATGTTGTCGGAGATGCGATCGAGATGGCCACGGAAGCGCAGCCACGGACCGGCGGGGGAGATGTGGTCGGTGGTGCACTTGCCTCTGGCCTTGAGCAGCACCGCCAGATCTTCCAGGTCCTTGCCGTCCCATGGGGCGAAGGGTTCGAGCAGTTGCAGGCGCTCGCTGTCGGGCTTGACCACCACCTGCACCCGGCTGCCGTCGGCAGCCGGAGGCTGGTAGCCCTCCCGGCGCTGCTCGAAGCCGGCCTGGGGCAGTTCGTCGGCCACCGGCGGCTCGAGGAGCACGTCGTCTGCCACGGGCTCGCGGGTGAAGTCCACGTCCAGCCGGCCCGCCAGGGCGAAGGCGATCACCGTTTCCGGCGAGCCGATGAAGGCATGGGTCTGGGGGTTGCCGTCGTTGCGCCGGCGGAAATTGCGGTTGAAGGAGGTGACGATGGAATTGGGCACACCGTCTTCCATGTCGTCCCGCTTCCACTGGCCGATGCAGGGTCCGCAAGCGTTGGCCAGGATCGTCGCGCCGAGAGCCTCGAGGGGCTCGAGCAGGCCGTCGCGCTTGACCGTGGCGAAGACCTGGTCGGAGCCGGGGCTGATCAGCAGCGGCACCTTGGCCGTCAGTCCCCTGTCCAGGGCCTGCCGGGCGACCCCTGCGGCCCGGCCGATGTCCTCGTAGGAGGAATTGGTGCACGAGCCGATGAGGGCGGCGGAGAGTTCCACCGGCCAGCCCTCCTTCTTCGCCTCGGCGCCGAGCTGGCCGACGGGACGCCCCAGGTCGGGGGTGTGGGGACCGACCACGTGGGGGGCGAGCGCATCGAGATCGATCTCGATGATCTCGTCGTAGAACTTCTCCGGGTCTTCGAGCACCTCCGGATCCGGTCGCAGATCGGAGGCGACCTGCTCGGCCAGCGCGGCGACTTCGCCGCGTTCGGTCAGCTCGAGGTAGCGCTGCTGCCGCTCGTCGTAGGGGAAGAGCGAGCAGGTGGCGCCGATTTCAGCTCCCATGTTGGTGATCGTCGCCTTGCCGGTGGCGGAAATCGCCGCGGTACCCGGCCCGAAGTACTCGACGATCTTGCCCGTCCCGCCCTTGACGGTGAGCAACTCCGCGACGCGGAGGATGATGTCCTTCGGCGCCGTCCATCCACTGAGCGAGCCGGTCAGCCGCACGCCCACCAGCCTCGGCCAGCGCAGCGACCAGGTCAGCCCGGCCATCACGTCCGCCGCATCGGCGCCACCGACGCCGATGGCCACCATGCCCAGCCCGCCGGCGTTGGGTGTGTGGGAGTCGGTGCCGATCATCATGCCGCCCGGGAAGGCGTAATTCTCGAGCACCACCTGGTGGATGATTCCCGAGCCCGGCTTCCAGAAGCCGATGCCGTACTTGGCCGAGGCCGAGGCGAGGAAGTCGTAGACCTCCCCGTTCATGTCGTTGGCCGCCGGCAGGTCTTCGGCCACGCCCCGGCGAGCGAGAATCAGGTGGTCGCAATGGGCCGTGCTCGGCACGGCCACCTTCTCCCGCCCCGAAAGCATGAACTGCAACAGCGCCATCTGGGCCGTGGCGTCCTGCATCGCCACCCGGTCGGGGCGGAAGGCGGCGTAGGTCACCCCCCGCTCCGGAGCCGCGTCGAGAGTGTCGATGTGGTTGACGAGGATCTTTTCCGCGAACGTCAGCGGGCGGCCGAGAAGCTGCCGCGCTCTGGCCGCGCGCTCGGGCAGCCGCCGGTAAACCTCACGGATCATGGGAATCTGCTCTTGAATGATCGAATCGGACATCGGGCCTCCCGGGGGTCGGCATTGAAGGTCGAAGGGTGGGGCGTCGAGCCGGCTGGAAGCACGATATCGAGCGGAAGCCCCCTGCCCGGCTGGAACACTGTGCTCGGCCGTCGGGCCGACGGCGCCATCCTACTCCTTGCCCTCGGTCGGGGCCAGAGCGCTTCGGGCCTCTTCGGCGGCCTTCTCGGCCCGGCGGGTCCAGGCCGCCACGTAGAGCTGCAACACCAGGTAGAAGGCCCCGGCGCCGGCGAGGAAGAGCGTGATGCCGTGGGTCGGATCGATCTCCGACTGGAAGAGGAAGTAGGCGGTGGCGATCAGGCCGGTGGCGAGCAGCGGCCGCATCAATCGCCAGCCGAGGCGGGAGAGCACCGCTCGCTCGGCCCGGGCGACCAGGAGGCGCTGCTCGATCTCGCTCAGCTCGGGTTTCACTTCTTGCGGTCCTGCTCGAAGACCTTCCAGAAGCAGAATGCCGTCAGAGACAGCACGCCGGTCCAGGTCAGGCCCATGAACAGGGCCGCGAGCAGATCACCACCGCTCATGGCATCACCTCCCGGGGTGGGTGTCCGTCGGGGTAGCGCCGTTTCCAGATCGCCCAGATCATCAACAGGAAGCCCGCGTTGAAGACGACGATGATCAGCCGTGTGATCCAGATCGCGGTCTGCCGGTAGCGGGCCTGGAAGGCGATGTTGATCGCGATCGAGCTGCGCGGCGCGCCCTCGGGGGTCTCGTAGCGCAGACCGCGGAGCGTGAGCCAGCGCTGGAAATCCTTCGGGCTGAGCACGTCGAGCAGAGCCGGGTCGCCGCTCCACTGGGCGACGACCAGCGGAGCGCTGGGATGCAGCACGACCGTGGCCCAGCCGTCGAGATCGCGGCCGAGCAGGCTGACCCGGTCGGTCACCCTGGCCTCGAGCGCGGCGAGTTCTTCGGCTCGCTCGGCCGCCGGTGCGGCGAGGGTGCGGAACTCGCCGTCATAGATCTGCCGGTCGATGATGCCCCAGTGCAGCTTGGGCGCCGGGGCCAGCAGATCGCCTTCCACCACGGCGCTCTGAAACCAGAAGGCGAAGATCAGCAGCAGCAGCACCGGGGTGACGTACTTGAGTACGAAACGGAAGATCCGCGGGACCTGAATCAGCGCTCCGCGGTGCATTTCCTCCCAGCCCTTGTCGATGCCGAAGACCCACGAAAAGAGAATGATCTCGATGATCGTGAAGACCACAAGGCCGATGGTGCCGGCCCAGAAGTCCAGTTCGTTCAGGGCGCCGTAGCGATAGAGCAGCACCACCGGCAAGCTACCCAGCATCCAGAAGATCAGCAGCAGCCCCGAGGCGCTGGCGCGGGAGAGCCGGGCCTCGTCTTCGAGGAAGCTCATCACCGGCTGGGCCACCGCCACCGAGGAGGTGAAGGCGGCGAAGAAGAGCAGCAGGAACCAGATGGTGCCGAAGATCTGCAGCGCGGGCAGACCGCGCAAGATCTCGGCCATCGAAACCATGCCGATGGCGAAGGTGCCCTGGCCGGCGATCTCCGGGACTTTCTCGGCGCCGAAATAAACGGCTGCCGCGGGGATGGCGATCATGCTGCCGAAGATCACCTCGACGAACTCGTTGAGCGAGGCGGTGGTCAGCCCCGTCAGGGTCAGGTCGTCGTTCCGCTTGAGGTAGGAGCCGAAGCATTCGAGGCAGCCGTAGCCGATGGACAGGGTGAAGAAGATCTGCCCGGCCGCCGCCATCCAGACCTTGGGACTGGTCAGGGCGCTGAGATCCGGTGACCAGAGAAAACGCAGTCCGTCCCACACGCTGCCCTCGATGCGGCCGAGGGTCAGCACCCGCACCGAGAGAATCAGGCAGAAGAGCAGCAGCAGGGGGATGGCGATCTTGGCCAGGGTCTCGATCCCGCGGTTGATTCCGCGAAACAGCACCCAGACGTTGAGCGCAAGGGTAATGGCCAGGAAAGTGACCGCCGTGCCGACGCCGGGGAAGTAGCTGTGGGTCGTACCGTTGCCGAGGAACTCGTCGTAGAACATGCGCAGATCGACGTAGTGCCCGGCATGGGAAACGAAGCTCTCGCGCAACGAGAACCAGGCGTAGCCCAGACACCAGGCCTCGATGTAGGTGTAGTAGAGAATGAAGATCATCGGCAGGGCCACGCCGATCACGCCCAGGTACTTGCCCCAGCTCTTGCCGCTCAACCGCCAGAACATTCCCGGGGTGGTGCCGTGGCCCCAGCGACCGCCCATCCGCCCGACGGTCCAGGCGACCCACATCATCGGCAGTCCGAACAGCAGCAGCGAGAGGATGTAGGGGATCATGAAGGCCCCGCCCCCGTGCTGGGCGGCCTGGCCCGGAAAACGCAGCAGATTGCCGATGCCCACCGCGCTGCCGGCCGCAGCCAGGATCACGCCGATCCTCGAGCCCCAGGATTCCCGTTGCTGTTCAGACATCCCGTTTCCTTTCAGGCGCCGATGGCATCGAGCATTTCGGCGACCGCCTCGCCCAGACCGAGGAAGATCGAGCGGGCGATGATGCTGTGGCCGATGTTCAGCTCGAAGACCTGGGGCACGTCGGCGATGGGGGCCACGTTGCGCACCGTCAGACCGTGGCCGGCGGCCACCTGAAGGCCCAGTTCCTCGGCCCTTGCGGCGGCGGCGACGAAGGCGTCATAGGCCCGTGCCCGTGCCCGATCGCTGCCGGCCGAGGCGTAGGCGTTGGTGTTCAGCTCCACCATCCCCACTCCCAGCGCGGCGGCCGCCTCGATCTGCTCGATCTGGGGATCGATGAACAGGGAGACAGCGATCCGAGAGCGGCGCAGAGCGGTGATGTGTCGGCTCAGGCGCCGTCGCAGGCGCGCGGCGTCGATCCCACCCTCGGTGGTCACCTCGCCCTCTCGCTCGGGTACCAGGGTGACCAGGTCGGGCCGGTGACGGCGTGCGATCTCCAGCATGCGTGCGGTGGCAGCCATCTCCACGTTCAGGTGGGTGGTGACCACCTCCCGCAGCCGGCGCAGGTCGTCGTCCTGGATGTGCCGCCGGTCGCCCCGGATGTGGCAGGTGATGCCATGGGCCCCGGCCAGATCGCAGATCACCGCCGCGGCGATGGGATCCGGCTCGGCCGCCCGCCGAGCCTGCCGCACGGTGGCCACGTGATCGATGTTGACCGACAGACGCGTCATCTTTCCTCCCAATCGAGGTACCCGATCTCGAAGACGCCAGATTCTTGCACGAAGCCCCCTTCCTGTGTAGCCGCGCGCGGTGTGAGGGGTGGCTCGAAAGCATTCCTCCGCCGGGTCCAACCTCGAGACGCGAATGAATTTACGGCCATCTCGGCGCATCTTCGGTCCGGCCGGCGCCCAGCCCCGGGGGCTGCCGGCGGGTCGAACCCGGGCCGCGCGACTGCTTTCGGGCCGAAAAGAAGCGGTGGCCCTGACGCCCTGGCCGGGTCTGTCGGCCGGACCGGCCCCGGCACTGGCACATCGCCACGGAGGTGGGGGGGCGATCCGAAGATTCGTCGCTCCGGGCTGTAACGCTCTCGGGCTGGGAAGGACTTCAAGCGTGTGGGGGGTGAGCCGAAAGAGCGCCGCCGCCAATGGGGCGGCCGAACCGGACGGTCCGCGGCCGACGTGCCCTGGAGGAAGTGACGATGAGGTGTCTTCGAGCGACTTCATTCCTGCTGCTGATCCTTGTGGGCTCCGCGTCCATGGCGTGGGCCAACAAGGCCACGAAACTCGATCTCCTCGAGCCCTCTCCTCTGACAGTGGAAGTCAAGTCGGTCAGTGGCGAAAAGTACGACCTGGTGAGCTACACCGATCCTCTCGAGTTCTATCTCTCCGCCGACTGCCGCTTCGACAAGAAGCCGGGGTTTCAGGAACACGATCTCAACGAACTGTCCTTTCACGCCGATGCTCTGAGCACCGACCTGGTGTCCCCCTCTCTGCAGGACAAGAGCCTGGGCTACTGGGTGACGACACCGCTGGACCACGCGAAGTTCGTTCTGAAAACGGAATATCGAGCGGGGCCGGGTGGCAGCCGCTTCGCCGACCCGATCAAGGCCTGCAACGACGAGCTGGCGCGCCGTTTCTTCAACGATCCGAACACATCGCGAGAAGCGATCCTGGCGGAAGGGTTCGATTTGAAGGTCCCGGATGGCGGTCGACTCAAGGTCTCGCTCACCTGCAATCCAGTGGTCAAGGCGGGTTTTTCGGATTTCCGCGATCGGACCGAATTGTTCGACCTCCAGATCAGGTGCCTGCCTTCGGCGGCGGCCAAGTCGAAACTGGTGGACGGCGAGACGGTCAAGATCAAGAGCTTCAACGTCGTTCGCGCCAAGGCCGAGGCCAGGTGCCCGGCCAAGGTGCCCTTCAAGGCCAGCATCACGAGCCAGGCTCAGGTCTCTGGCCAGGCCTGGCTCGAGTACCTGCCAGCGGGCCCCGGCAGTCCCCCCGCGGGCACGAGCAAGAAGGTTCCGTGGTCGATGAAGAAGGCCGGTCAGGCCACATCCACCTTCGAGCAGCCCTGGAACCCCGACTCCGGGAAGTGGATCAAGGGAAAGACCCGGCTGGTCGTGAGCTGGAAAGATTCCCGGGGCAAGACCTGGACGGAGAAATCGGCGCCAGTGAGCTTCCAGCGCCGGTGTACCGCGACCGGCGGCGGCCTGGCGCTGGCGCCCAAGATCGACGGCGGCACGGTGCGGATCAAGAGCTTCGCCGTCCAGAAGAAGAAGGCGACGATCAAGTGTCCGGGCAAAGTCACTTTCCGGGCGACGATCACCAGCAAGGAGAGGACCTCGGGCCAGGTGTGGCTGGAAACGGTGCCGAAGGTGGGCCGTCCGCATCCGGTGAAGGGGGGCAAGAAGCGCTCGTGGTCGATCAAGAAGCCCGGACAGGCGACGTCCACGATCGAGCAGCCCTGGAATCCTTCCAAGAAAGGGGAGTGGATGGCAGGCCGCACGCGTCTGGTCGTGAGCTGGAAGGACGCCAAGGGAAAGACCTACACCGCCAGGTCGAAGCCCGTGGACTTCAGCCGCCAGTGCACCAAGACCGTCCAGCTCGCGCCGATCCGACGCTGAGAGGCTCGGCTTTCCAGTGGCGAGTATGGCCAGCAATCCTTCTCACGACTCGGCGATCCTTTCCGTCGGATCTGCAGTCAGGCGCCATCGAAAAATCCCCTGGCGCCTGCTCGCTCTCTGCCTGCTGCCGCTGGTCTCGCCGCTTGCCTTGCGCGCGGAAACCGACGGGCCGAGTCTGCTTCCTCCCGTCGGTTCCGTACGCCATCGTCGCGAGGCGATTCGTATCGAGATCCCGAATCTCGCCGCCCTCGATCCCGAGCGGCTCATCTTCGAACTCGACGCCTTCGACGTCAGCGACCTGGCCAGCTTCGACAGGCAGGAGTCGGTGGTCTCACTCACACCCGTCGAAGCGCTCGCCTGGGGTGAACACCGGATTCGCTTCTTCGAGCGCAGCCCCGAGGGCGAGCTGGTCGAGCGTGGTGCCTGGGACTTCGAGGTGCGTCATTCCCGGGCGTTACGTCAGGCCGAGGCTGGGACGGAAGCGAGCGTGAGCGCATTCCGGCGCATCGCGGTGGCTGGCGTCGAGGACCCGGGACGACGCGGGGGTTCGGATGGCGGAGCGCGCCTGTCCGCCACGATCGCTGAAGACGACTGGCGCCTGTCGATGGAGGCCGAGATGGTGCATGCCAGCGATTCCCTGCAACTCCCGCGCGAACGAGGCACCGTCGATCTGGGAGACTTCCTGTTACGCGGCGAGAAGGGGAAGTGGTGGCTGGTCGCGGGGCACCACTCCCCGGCGCCGCCCTCGCTCGTCGCGCAGGACCTGCGGCGTCGCGGTCTTTCGGGCGGTTATGGCGGTCCGGAACAGCGCCTGTATGCCGCGCTCTTCTCCCTGCGCGCCCAGGAAGTCGCGGGCTTGACGGGCGGCTTCGGCACGGGAGATCCGGGAAACCGCGTCGACGGTGTGACAGTCAGTGTTCGGCCCATCCCAGCACGTCCCGACGGGCTGGTCGTCTCGGCAACCTGGCTCGACGGGCGTACGCCCGGTGAGATCGGCTTCGGCGTCGGGGGGGATTCGGT
The DNA here is from genome assembly GCA_027001345.1 of Acidobacteriota bacterium. Taxonomy (GTDB): domain Bacteria; phylum Acidobacteriota; class Polarisedimenticolia; order J045; family J045; genus JALTMS01. The sequence continues at coordinate 8,641 of JALTMS010000519.1, forward strand.
CTCTCATGCCGTGGGACGGGCGGCGGGCTATCGCTTGCAGGGAAGCTTCTTCGATGATCGCCTGGAAATCGACACCGAACTCGCTCGCACGCGCCATGACGTGGACGGCGACGGATCCGCGGCTGCCCGGAGTGACGACGCCTTCGCTGCGCGCCTGCACTACACAGCGCTCGACGGTGGGACGATCAGCGGTCGGCCGGCGATGCTGCGCTTCGGTTTCGAGCGGAGCCGCGTCGGGACCTTCTTCCGCAGCATTGCCGACCCGACGGGCATCGCCGATCAGGATCTGCTGCGCGCCGATGGATCGCTCTCCTGGGCGGGCTGGGAGATCGAGGCCGGAGTGTCACGTCAGACCGACAACGTCAACGCACTGGCCCTGTTGCCGAGGATCCGCACCGTGCTGGGCACCGTCTCCGTCGGTTGGATGCCGACGCAGGCAGAGGATGCGGAGACGGCGCTCCCCTGGTACGGGCAGCCTTCGTTCTCCCTCCAGTGGGCTGACCTGAGCCAGGATGTGGTGCGCGAGGGGGGCGAGATCTCCGTCGGCGACTTTCGCGATACGGACTCGCTGGCCCTCTCCGCGACGTTCTCCTATCCGCAGTGGAGCTGGAGCGCGGCCCACAGCGTGGGTCGCGAGATCGATCGAGTGGGTCTCGGCGCCGACACGGACAACCGCATTACCGAGTTCGGGCTGCAGGTCGCCGGCGACGGGAGGCCGAGCATCGGCCTTTCCGTGCAACGCAGCCAGACCAGGGACCTCGACGCCGGGACCGCGGCTGTGACGGATGCCGTCGCACTCGATCTGGGCCACGCCTTCGCCGGCGGCCTGCGGGGTAGTCTCGGCGTCTCGTGGAATCGGAGCTGGCTCTCCGGCGGCACGTCGGCTCGACGCACGCTGGACCTGACCGGCATGCTACGTTGGACGATCCGTGAAGAAGGAGGCGGGCGCCCCGGGGTCCTGCTCTCCCTCGAGGGGCAGCGTCACCGTCGGCGCGATCCGCTCGACCCCCTGGTCTTCGCCCAGGGGTATCGCGTCTTCCTGCGGCTGGCCGTGAACTGGTCCTCCGGCCGATGAGGGGGCAGGTCATGCGCTACCGATCGATCACCTCTTTCGCCCTCGCCACACTGTTGACGCTGGCGGTCGTGCCGGCGACAGGTGCAACCGTCACCACCGTGGTCGCCACGCCTGCGGCGCGCAGCCTGCCCGTCGCCCGGGCCACCTCGGTCCCTCTGACCTGGAACGTGACCCGCGTGAACAGTGACGGCAGTTCCGGAGCCACAACCGTCCTTTCGGTGATGGGGACGTTTCGTGCCGGCAGCCCGGCAGGCCCGGTGCTCGGCACCAACGCGCGCAGCCTTTCGCAGACCAGGGCGCAGGCCACAGTGACGCTGATCCCGCTGCGTGAGTCCGTTCTCGTACCTGCTGCTGTCGTACAGCGCGCCGTCGATCTCGGCGTGGGGCGTGTGTACTACGTGCGGACCTTCGACGACGGCACGGGCTCGGCCACCGGCGCCGTCGAGTTCCGGCTCAGTGGCGGTGCCGGTGGAAGCTTCGGCGTCGAGCGGCTGGCAGTGGCGTTCGAGGACGGCAGTGTCGTCGATGTGGTCGAGCCGGGGACGGATCTGCGCGCCCGCGCCCGTGTGACCTTTTCGGGCAGCGGCCTGCTGAGGGCCACCTGGGAGGTGGCCGAGCCCGGTGGATCGTCGAGTCGACCGCTCTACCGGCCGTTGCTCCTGGTGCGGCGCTACGTCAGCGGTCGCCAATCTCTCGTGTTGCACAGTCCGTCGCTGCCGACCGGGTTGAGCGGAATGTACAGACTCAGGCTGCGAATCATCGATCCCGAGCCGGCCTTTGTGCTGCCGGAGCTGAAGTACTTCGTCCGTGCGGCGGATCCGGACGAAGTTGGGGCGATGGTTGCGTCCGGACCGCGGAGCGGTGCGTCGCTCGAGCCGGATACGCTCTTCTCCTGGGCGCCCGTGCCCCGGGCTCGCGCCTACCGGCTCGAGATCTTCGATCCGGATCGGGGTGACCAGCCGGTCGCCGGCGTGATCGTCGATGGGGAACGCAGCGAGACTGCTCTCTCGGAGGTCACCCGCTCCCGTCTGGAGCCCGGACGCTACCTGTGGCAGATCCAGGCCATCGACGGGGCCGGTCGAATCCTCGCCCAGAGCGAGCCCCGGGCGCTGTTCGTCCCTTCGGGCGCTCCTGCCGCGGGGCCGAGGTGAGCGATGGAGAAAGCGTTGCCGGGTACACCGTGCTCCGAACCCCCTCCATCTCTCGCTGCGCACTCGTCTCGGCACCCTTCCGTCTACACCGATCCATCGCCAACGCGCTGCCTACCACCTGTCTGGACGCCATGTGCCTGGCGGCCGCACCCACAAAGATGTGAGGAGAGCCAGGTCGTTCGGGTTATGCTGTTCGAGATCCGGGGCAGGTGGCGGAAGGGTTTCCGCTTCCGAATCCCGGCGCATCGGCACTACCGGAGGGCGAGCGCCATGACGGACGATCGGGACAGGTCGAGAGAATGTCGCGGTCGCTTCCCGTCGATCGGCGTGGGGCTGTCGCTGGGTGCGGGGATCGGTGTCGCCCTGGGGGCGGGAGTCGGCGCGGCTCTGGGCAATGTCGCCCTCGGTGCGGCCTTCGGCGTCGCCCTCGGTCCCGCCCTCGGCCTGCTGGTCACCATCTGGAGGAAGAAGTAGCGCCCGAAGGAGTCGAGCCCGGATGAGACGAGTGCTGTGGGTCGTCGCTGCGTGGATCGCTCTGGGGCCAGGCGCCTGCACCGGTCGCCCGGATCCGATCGCCTTCGTCGACAGGTACGTGCAACTTCATCGTGCGGCCGATATCGACGGCTTGCTCGCCTTGCACACCTCCGATTCCGAGTTCCTGATTCCCGGCCAGGAGCCGATTCGCGGTCGAGCCGCCCTGCGCGATCTCTTCGAATGGGATGCGGTGCTCGGCTCCCAGTTGACGGTGGGCGCCATCCACGCGGAGGGTGAGACGATCTTCATCGACAGGATCACCGAACGGAGCAAGTGGTTCGAAGGCATAGGTCTCGAAAGTGTGCGCTACCGGGAGGGCACGCGATTCGTACTCCG
>JALTMS010000520.1 GCA_027001345.1 Acidobacteriota bacterium
CTCCACCGCATCGAGTACGAGCAGCAGCTCCGCCTCCGACGTCGGGCCGGTCTCGCTCTGATCGCCGCCGCCCTGGTGATGACGGTGCTGGCCTTCGCGGTGGTCGGCAGCCCTCCTCCCGACGACCGCAGCACCCTCGCCCGGCTCGGGACTTCCGACATCCCGGCTCAGCTCGAGAGCTTCGAGGTGCCCACCGCCGCCGTCGATGGCAACGATCCCCTCGGTGCTTTCGGCGCATGGGAGGCCGCCCCCTTGCTGGCCGAAGATCTGGACGAAAGCACCGATCCGGCCCTACCGACCCTCGAAGGCGGCACGGCCGACGCCGATGCCGACGATCCCCTCCGCTGGCTCGACCCTTTCGATCCTTCGGCGCTCAATGCCCCGCCCCCTTCAGAAAGAGGATGATCACCATGAACACGCCCTTCCGCCTGCTCACCCCTCTGGCCCTGCTCGCCCTGCTGCCCATGGCAGCGACTCTCGCCGCACCGGAAGCCGGTCGCTGGTGGACCAACCCTCGCGTGATCGAGCGGCTGGCTCTGAGCGATGCCCAGGTCGAGGCCCTCGACGAACTGATGTTCGAAAGCGGGGAACGCACCATCGACCTCCGGGCCGCCCTGGACAAGGCCAACCTGAAGCTCGGCCGACTGCTGGAAAAGGATCCCCTGGATAGCGCTGCCCTCGAGGAGGCCACCGGTCGGGTCATCGAAATCCGCTGCGCCCTGTTCGAGGAAGAACTGCGCACTCGCACCGAGGTGGCCAAGCTGCTCGACGCCGAGCAACGCATCAAGCTGCGGAACCTGCACCAGCGCCTGGAAGCCCAGCGCCGAGACAAGCGGCAGCGCGGCGAACGGCTGCGGGGTCCGGGGGGGCCTCGTCCGCGACCGCCGCGTCGCTGATGGCGATGCCCGGCACGCGATCGCTCTCGCGGTAGAATCGCCCCACGGAGGAGAGCGATGAGCGTGCAGGGTCCGGTAACCATCATCGGCGACGGCGGCTGGGGCACGGCCGTCGCCACCGTCTTGTGCTCCAAGAACCTTCCCGTGACGATCTGGGGCCACGATCCGGCCTACCTCGAGGAGATGGCCGCCACCCGCACCAATCGCCTCTTCCTGCCCGGCGTCCAGCTTCCCGACTCACTGCGTTTCGAGCCCGACCTCGAGCGCGCCCTGGCGGGAGCCGCCCTGGTGATCACGGCAGTGCCCACCAAGTTTCTGCGCTCCGTGGTCGAACGCTGCCGGGGACTCGTCCCCCCCCAGGTGGGCGTGGTCTCACTGACCAAGGGGGTCGAACAGGAAACGCTCCTGCGACCGTCCGAGATTCTCGCCGCCTCGATGGGGGCCGAACGCATCGCCGTGCTCTCGGGCCCTTCCCATGCCGAAGAAGTGGCCCATCGTCGTCCCACCACGGTGGTGGTTTCCTCGACCGACGACGCTCTCGCCCGACAGGCTCAGGCGACGCTGATGACCCCCTTCTTCCGCCTCTACACCTCACCCGACACGGTGGGCGTCGAACTCGGTGGCGCAATCAAGAACGTCATCGCCCTGGCCGCGGGCATCTGCACCGGCCTCGAACTGGGCGACAACGCCATGGCGGCCCTGCTGACCCGGGGCCTGGCGGAGATGACCCGCCTCGGCGTGGCCCTCGGCGCCGATGCCCGCACCTTCTCGGGGCTCAGCGGGATGGGCGACCTGGTCGTGACCTGCACCTCCCCCTTCGGGCGGAACCGGGCGGTGGGCATCCAGATCGGCCGGGGGCGCAGCCTCGAGCAGATCCTGGCCTCGATGGAGCAGGTGGCCGAAGGCGTGACCACCGCGGTCAGCGCCCGGGCTCTGGCTGGGCGCTCCGGGGTGGAGATGCCCATCGTCGAGCAGGTCTGGCGCGTGCTCTACGAGGGCCGGGATCCCCGCGAAGGGGTCACCGAGTTGATGACCCGCCAGCCACGGCCGGAGTAGAACCCGGACCCGGCTACTGCGCGGTGGGAGCCAGTGCAGCGATCGCCGGCAGATCGAGGCTCGCCACGGCTCCGACCAGGTCCTTGATCGGCAGGTTGCTGGTAAAGGTCAGCCGCATCCGCGTGTTGAGGGCCAGGTGCACGATGGCGGTCAGCCCTGGGCGCACGTGGCGGGCCAGCGCCGGATAGCCGCTGATCTCGAGTCCCTCGACGATCTGCGCTCCTTCTCGGCGCGTGCTGCCGATCGGCGGAATCTCCATCTCGCCGCCCACCGTGTGCTGGAAGCCAGCCCTGTCGATGATCTCCACCGTCAGCGAGCGGGTACCCGCCTCGTTGCCGTAGGCCATGCGCATCCGGAGAACTCCGGCCGGCCCGAGCCACTGCACGCCACCGCTGACCGACTGCCGTTGCATCCCGGCCAGGGTCTCGGGAAAGATCTTCCGCAACGCCGCGGGATTGGCCGGGGCGATCTTGCTCGCAGCGACGACCTGGTCGGTGACCTCGATCTCGCCGACGGCCTGGCGCAAACCCAGGTCGGCACCGCCCCTCTTCTCTCCGGAATCCGCGGGGGTCTCGGGCTCCTCCTGTTCGGGGGTGAGCTGGGCGATGGCCGGCACAGCACCGCAGGCCAGGAAGACACCCGCCAGCACGAGCATTGCTCTTCTCGTTGTCATTCCCATTTTTCCGACTCTCCTTGGACGACCCCGAAACTCGCCTCCCGGCGCGCCCGGTTCAACCAGCGCCGGGCGCCGGCGTCGTTCTTGATCTTCAGGCCGCGACTGAGCGGCTCGATGGCCTCGGCCGGACGCCCTGCCAACACCAGGCTGCGACCGAGATTGAACAGCGTGCTGACATGATTCGGGGTCGCCACCAGAATCTCCTGGAACAGAGCGGCGGCCTGAACGTGCTTGCCCTGCTCGTCGAGCTGAACCGCCCTGCGGTGGCGCCGGCGCAGCAGGTCGGGATCTTCCTCCAGCGCGCGCTCCGCGGCCCGGCGAGCCTCGTCCCTCAATCCCGCCCGGTAGAGCACCAGCGCGCCGAGAAAGTATCCCTCGCCGGGCAGGGCATCGATATCGAGCGCCTCCCGCACGTGGGCCACCGCCAGTTCCCGGTCACCACGCCCCAGATCCTTCTGGGCCAGCCGCAGC
>JALTMS010000521.1 GCA_027001345.1 Acidobacteriota bacterium
ATCGAAGACGGCCTTCGGCAGCCCGCCTTCGTAGTCCGCGAAATAATCCTCGGCAGCCTTGCCGAAGGCCACGTCGAAACGTGCGGTGGGCAGTCCCGACTCTCTGAGTAGCACCACTTCCGGCTGGGCCTGGATCGTATCCTGCCGCCAGCCACCACCATACCCCCGCAACGCATTGGGCACCTCGACGAGGGTCATCATCTTTCCGGGAACCTCGAGCCCGACCTCTCGGGCGTCGCGCACAGCAGCGGCCACCCACTGCCGCAGCAGGCCTTCAGCCCGCGCCAGCGGGGCCAGACGCTCGAGATGGGAAGGCGCCAGCAGCGCCCGGAAGGTCACTCCCTCGACCTCGATGCTTCGCTCGGCGTAGGGCCCGGCAAAAAGCCCCATCGGCGGCAATGCCGCACCGCCGTCGATCTTCCACAGCGCGCCGCTGTCGGCGGTCGGCTCCGCCCCGGCCACTTTCCACCCCTCGGGCACCTCCACTTCCACCATCAGCCGATGAAGATCCCGTGGATGCCGGGTCGGTATGGCCCGCCCGACTTCCGCACCCATCGCCGGCAGCCAGCGACAGCCCGCGGGCAGGGCAACGATGGTCTTTTCGAAGAGCAGGTTGTGCAGCCCGAAGAGGAAGATGATCGACTCGTCGCTACGCGCTTCGAGGGGATCGAAGGCCTGCTCGAGGTAGGCAAAGGCAGGGTCCGGAAAACCCGCCGCCCGGAGATCGAAAGTGATCGCTGCCGCGGGGGTCAGGGGCTCGGGCAGGTCGAAGTCCAGCAGGCCGTCGTGCTGCTCGAAGGCCACCTGACGACCAGCGACACTGATCGTTTCGACCCGCAAGCCCGGATTGAGGCTCAGCAGCAGGTGATCGAGGGAGGGATTGTCACCCGCTGCGACCGTCAGCCGCAGGTCCAGTTCGAGCCGGCGGCCCGGATCGATCCGAACCCGTCCCTCGATGCTCTGCAAGTCGGCCACGGCCTCGTCGGCGCGAGCGGCATGTACGCTCTCCCAGTGATGCAACCGCCGGATCCCGGACCAGGCCGACCAGGACAGGGAACCGACCAGAACCAGCCCCACCAGGATGCCGGAGGCGGCGACACCGCCCCGAAGCAACGACGACTTGCCGTCGCGGCGCGGATGGATCAGCGCTGCGGCCACCAGCATGCCCACGCTGAGAACAGCGTAGCCGAGACGCTGAATCAGCACCGACCACCCCGGAAACCAGGAAGTCAGGTCGGAAGGGAATTTCAGCGAGTAGGCGCCGGTCATGTCCAGCGACTGCAAGAGAAAAAAACGTACCGGAATCCATCCGGAGAGCATGGAAAACAGCAGTCCCCAGGCCGCGAGCAGGGTCAGAGCCGCCGCCAGACGGTGGCGTAGCCCGATCGTCAACAGGTACACCAGCGCGATGACGAACGCGAGGGCGGGAATCGCTCCCAGGCTGACCATCACCAGCACCGACACGATCTCGGGAGCCTCACCGACGATGCCGCCGATGCCTACCATCGCGGCGAAGATCACCAGCATCGGAATCCACGAAACGATCAGCAAACCCAGCCAGCGCCCGCCGAGCATTTCGAGGTTGCTCAGATCCTTGGCATCGAGGACCTCGTCGATTCTTTCGCGAACATCCCGCGCGCGGACGTCGAAGGCGAGGAAGATCACACCCAACATGTAGAGCAGAACGAATGTCGCGCCGTAACTCCCCGCAAAGTAGCGCGGGTTGATCAGCGCGAAGGTCGCAGCGTAGGTCGATGCCAGGTAGTGAATCGTGGCGTGGTAGGTGAACAGACCCAGCGAAAAGATCAGAGCCACGAAGAGGAAGATCCAGTAGCGTACCAGGCGGCGGGTCAGGCGCATTTCCAGCACGGCCATCGCCCACAGACGATTGAAGTCGAGCATCAGGAGACCTCCTCGAGAATCGATCCATGCCCTCCGCGACGGGCCATGAAAGCCAGGTAGGCCTCCTCGAGGGTCGGCTCGTCGATCTCGCGAGCGCCATCGGGTGGAGCACCATCGATCAGCACCACGCGCGCCATCGAGGCCGTACGAGAGACTTCCTCGAGCCCCTCCGCCGATGCCAGCCGCGGCTCGACCTCGAACACCCGGCCCCTGGCCGCAGCCACCAATCGCGAGGGGGAGCCCTGAAAGACGATCTCGCCCCGATCGAGCAGTGCCACCTGCCCACAGCCGGCCCCCAGGTCAGCGACGATGTGGGTCGACAGCAGGATGACCCGATCGTGACCGAGGTCGGCCATCAGTTGCCGAAAGCGGATCCGCTCCTCCGGATCGAGGCCCACGGTGGGCTCATCGACCACCAGCACCGGTGGATCGGCCAGCAGAGCCTGGGCCACCCCGAGTCGGCGCAGCATGCCTCCGGAAAGCTTCTTGACCTTCCTCTGGGCAACACTCTCGAGACCCACGGCCCCCAGGGCGTGTTCGATACGTTCCCGCCGAAGGCGGCGGTCCGCCAGACCGGAGAGCCGCGCGAGAGTGTCGAGCACTTCCTCGACGCGCTGCAGACGCCAGGCACCGAACTCCTGCGGCAAGTAGCCGACCCTCCGCCGGACCGCCGCGCGCTGGCCAACGGTGTCGAAGCCGCAGACTTCCACCCGGCCTTCACTGGGCTCGAGCAGGGTGCAGATGATGCGCATCAGAGTGCTCTTCCCCGCGCCGTTGGGCCCGAGCAGACCGAAGAGTCCCGGCCCGATCTCGAGTTCCACCTTCTTGAGAGCTTTGGTGCCTCCGGGATAGCGCTTGCTGACGGAACGGACCCTGATCGAAGCCTGAACGTCGTTGACCATTCCCACCTCTCATCGGACCTGACGCGGCCCCCTTTCCGGTGGCGGTTTCCACCGCGCGCCCTTTATACGCCTTCTGCCGCCAATCGTTCGGCCCCTCTCCGCCCCGGCGCCGAGTGTTCCGCTCAGCGGTTGCCGTCCGATGGTCAGCGGCCGGCGTCAGCACTCCGACACCGGGACCCGGAAGTGACGGATCAACGTCGCCCCTCACGCGGCGAACTCCGTTACAGGCCCTCGCCGACGGCACTCAACACCCGTTCGACCGGGCCGATCGGCGCTCGCCTTCGGGCGCCCC
>JALTMS010000522.1 GCA_027001345.1 Acidobacteriota bacterium
CGTCGCCCTGCTCCACGACCAGATCTATCCTCCGGTGCTCGCCGACGGAATGCGCATCGAACCGATGGTGGTCGCCGACCCGGCCCTGTTCGTCTCCGCTTTTCGCTCCGTCTCCCAGGTCCTGGTCGGCGACGTCAAGGACCTGCTCGGCCGTGCCGCGGGCGCGAGCTGGTGGAGCCCTCGACAGTGGCAGGTCTACACCCAGGCTCCGGAGGATCCACGCTACCAGGCCGTCGCGCGCCAGGCCCTCGCGCGGCTCTCTCCCTCCTGGCGCGACGACCCCTGGGCCGAGGCCCTGGCGGTGGGCGCGTGGCTGGAGAACAACACCCGCTACTCCGTTCGCTCGAAGCATGCCGGCGCCAGGGATCCCACCGCGTCCTATCTCTTCGGCGACCGCATCGGCTACTGCGTCCACCTGGCCCACGCCGGTGCTCTGATGTTGCGCTCGCTGGGTCTGCCGGCCCGGGTTGCCGGCGGCTACGCCTGCGCCGCCGAAGACCGGGCGGGAGGATCGGCGTTGATGATCCGCGCCAGCTCGGCCCACGCCTGGGCGGAGATCTACCTCGATGACGTGGGCTGGGTTCCCATCGACCCCTCACCGGAGAACCTGGACCCACCGTTGGCCCCCCCCGATCTCGACCTCCAGCGCTTGCTCGGCGAGCTGGCCCGCCCACCCGCAGGCGTCGATGGCCGGCCCTCCACGGCCCACATCTGGCCCGACTGGCGCCAGTGGCTGCACTGGGCCTTCCTGCTGGCCGCGACACTCTGGCTGGCCGGTTATCCGATCAAGCTCTGGCGGCGACTGGCTCCCCTGCTGTGGACCACCGATCGCCGGGGTCGACTGGCACTGCGAGCCAGCCTCGACCGACTGGCCGAAGCCGGCTACCTTCGGCGGGAGTCCGAGAGCTGGGAGCGTTTCGCTCGGCGCGCGGCTGCGGTGGCACCGGCGCTGCCATCCCTGATCCAGCGTCACCTCGCTGCCAGCTTCGGCCGTCATCGGCTGGGCCGCGGGGAGGGCCGCGTGCTGGCTCGCAACGTGGCTCGGGACCTGGCGGCTCGCGGTGGCTGGCGCAGACGCCTGGGCTGGCTGCGGCCCTGGCTTTGGACTCGCAGCCGATGAAGATTCAAAGTAGGCGAGGAACGAGTGTTCCGAAGGAGCCTGTCCGTGAGTGAAGCGATGCCCGAGTCGACCCAACCGATGACCCTCGAGGCCGCTCTGACGGTGGCGCAGGGCGTGCGCACGCATCTCGAGGCGGCGCTGGTGGGCCGCGACGACGTGATCGATCTGGTGCTCGTCGCGCTGCTCGCCGGGGGCCATGTGCTGCTCGAGGACTTCCCCGGCTCGGGCAAGACCCTGCTGGCACGGGCGCTGGGCGAGTCCATCGCCCCCGGCTCCGAAGCCGGCAATCTCGCACCCTTCCGCAGGATCCAGTTCACTCCGGACCTGCTGCCCTCGGACATCACCGGCGTCTCCGTCTTCGACCCCGACCGGGGCAGCTTCGAATTCATGCCTGGACCCGTGTTCTCCCACATCCTGCTGGCCGACGAGATCAACCGCACCTCGCCCAAGGTGCAGGCTGCCCTGCTCGAGGCGATGGCCGAACGACAGGTCACCGTCGACAACGTCACCCACCGCCTCGACGAACTGTTCATGGTCATCGCCACCCAGAATCCGCTGGGACTCGCCGGCACCTTCCCCCTGCCCGCCCCTCAGCTCGATCGTTTTCTCTTCAAGATCCGCATGGTCCCCATCGACCGCCAGGCCGAACTGCAGATCCTTGCGTCCTTCCGCCGGCACCTGCACCACGAGCCTGCCGCCCTGCCCCTGGTGGCCCGGGACGACCTGATCGCGGCCCGCAATGCCATCGAGGAGCAGGTGGAGGTGGCTGGCGCCCTGCGGGAGTGCCTGGTGGATCTGGCAGGTGAAATCCGAACCGACCAGCGCGTCGCCCAGGGCATCTCGACCCGGGCGCTGGTGCAGGCGATTCCGGCGCTGCAGGCCCGTGCCCTGCTCGGCCAGCGCGATTTCGTCTCCACCGAAGATATCGAGGCCCTGGCCGAACCCCTCTTCGCCCATCGCCTGGCCATGGCCCCTGGGGCCGGAGATGCGGGGGTCGTCGTCCGCGAAGCCCTCGAGGCACCTCTCGAGCGCGCCACAGCGGCCACTGTGCGCCGCTGATCCCGCCTGTTATCGGACAGCTTGTCCGCAGCTGACCGGCCGTGCGCCTCCCCACCCCGCCGGCCATCGTCCCTACCCACCCGTCCGCGTTCGCCACCTGTCGCACTTTCTCCTGGCACTGCCCTTGCTCTTGTGGGTGGCAGGAGGAAACACGACATGACGATCAAGGCGCGGACCTGGACCACCACTCTCGTTGCACTCGCTCTTCTCGCCGGTGTCGGCACGGCGACCCTGGCGGACACCTACTCCGCCCACGTCAACAGTCCGGTGGTGATCGGAGACCAGCTCTATCCCGGTGGCACCGTCGTCGTGCGGACCGTGGGGACCAGCGGTCGGCTGCTGGCGGTGGAGATCGATGGCCAGCGGGTGGCGCTGATCTACCACCAGCCCTTCGAGCGCCGGGTAGGATTCGGCAACGCCGACGTGGTCTTCCAGCGGGACGAGCGTGGCTTCTACCATCTGGCCGCCTGGAACGCTCGACGTCCGCACAGCAGTCCGCGCCCCGTCGCTGTCGCCGCCCTGAGTACCGGCGTGGCCACCGTGCCCGACTACCGCCCGCTGGCCCTGCCCGAAGGCCAGGCCCTCGCCCGACGCTGAACCCTCCTCTCCCACACCGTTCCGCACGCTGCCGCCCCGCCGCCTCCGCGCCTCGCGCGCCTCCAGGCGGCGGGGCTTTTTTTCGCTCTCCTCACAGACTCGACCTCCCACCAGGCTCGGAGCACAGTGTGCCTGGCTACGCATTCGGCGGCGGCACCCACGGATCGTCAGGGAGAGCCGTTGTTCTGGCCGGCATCGATCACTCCGACGCTGAAAAGGGGCGCCGAGGCACCACGCGAGGCTATGCTTGTCGAGTGATGCGCGTTCCCGTGGTGATTCTTCTCCTCCTGACCGCAGCCTTGGC
>JALTMS010000523.1 GCA_027001345.1 Acidobacteriota bacterium
GTAGTTGAAATCGACAACGGCGATGATCGGGATCGGCGGTGGCGGGGTCTGGTCGGCGGGGTCCAGCTTTTCGCAGAGGGCGTCGAATTTCACTTTTGCGCGCTGCTCGGCGCTGAGTCGATGGCCATCGAGGCGCAGGTCGAAGTGGTCGAGGGTCAGCCCCGGAACCGAGGCGTAGGTTTTCGCCCCGGGAGGAAGGACCGAAACATCGACCTGCACGACGCGCACGTCGATCGATTCTTCCTTGTCGATGCTCACCGGTTTGTCATCCACCGCCAGGGCAGAGCCGAGCCCGGTGGCGAGCAGAAGCGCAACGAGTAGGAGAAGGCTGGACCGGATCGGAGAAAATGACGTCATGGCGGGCCCCCTGCATGCCCCTCCGTCCCCGGAAGGGATCAGCACCACAACGATACCACTGCTGTCGAGCAGAACGAAAGACGATGAACAATGTCGTTGCGGCAGCGAGAAATATTCGCTTCTTGGGCTCAAGTTTCCGCAGCGGTGGACGAAGAGTACGTGGACCGGGACTGTATCGTGCCGACCACCGGTCGGAAAGGGGCGAAGATGATCGAAGTCAATCCTCTCAACTCGTTGCCCCAGCACAGAGGCGTCGCCCTTCCGAGCAGTGCGGAAGTGGAGAAGAAGAAGGAGAAGGAAACCCGGGCCAGGAGCAAGGTCGGGCAGCCCCCCGAGACCGACAAGCCCCACCCGCCGAGTTCCGACGGGCACGCCGGTCCCGGTGGACGCCGGGGATCCCGCCTCGATGTGACCGCCTGATCGGCGATGCCCGGCTCGTGGCCCGCTCCGGCGTAACGACTCGGCGCCGGTCGGGGTCCGCTTTCGGTCCTCTCCTCAACCCCCACATCAGCGTATATCAGTGGACCTGGAGGAGGGTCCGCCATGAGTCGCTCCCGCACGACGCATCCGATCGCTGACCGATGGCACCGGCTGTCGGTCCACTGTGTTCACCAGCTCCGAGCCCGATTCATCACTTCGGTCGGGTTGGTCGCCGTCTTGCTGGTGCCGATGTCTGCCACCGAGGGAGCCGACCCCACGCCACCCTACTTCACCAACGTGACGGCTGGATCGGGGCTCGAGGGGGTGGCGGCCTTTCGCGTTTCGGTCGGCGATCTCAATGGTGACGGCTACCCCGACATCCTGATCCATCTCGAACCCGATCATGCGACGGGCGACGTTCTCGACAAGCAGCTTCTGTTTCTCAACGAGCCGGGAGACGACCCCAACGACCCGTTTTCGCGCAAGTTCGTCGATCACACAGCGGGCTCGGGGATTCGCGCCAACCGGCAGGGAACCAGTGACGGGCGGCAGTCGGATGCCGCGATCTTCGCCGACGTCGACAACGATGGCGACCTCGACATCTTCACCAACGTCTATCAGCACCGTAGCTATGATCTGGACTACGGTACCAATGACCTGCTGCTCAACGACGGCAGCGCGCATTTCTCCCTGGCGCCGGACTCGCCGTTCCATCTCGAACCGATCTACAACACTCCGGCTGCGGTATTCGTCGACTATGACAACGATTCGGCGATCGACCTGTTCATCGGCAATTGGTACAAGCCGGACAGCACTCTGACGCAGGACCAGCTCTATCGGGGTGGAGGTGACGGCAGCTTCACCAACAGCACTGTCGGCACCGGCATCGACGAGGTCGATACCTGCGTCTACGCGGTGGCGGCCTTCGATTCCAACGGCGACGGGAAGATGGACCTCTTCGCCCCGCCCTACAGCCGGACCGTATTCGGCTCGATCCCCCGGCAGTATCAGAACGACGGGGACCAGACCTTCACCCAGGTTCAGGCAACGACGCACTACGACCAGTATCGAGGCATTTTCGGACAGAAGGTTTCCTTCGGCAGCATGCCTCGAGACTACGACAATGACGGCGACGAGGATTTTTTCGAAATCATGACCCATGGCGAAGGTGACGGTGCCTCCGGTGTGCATTCGACGGTGGTGACCAACGACGGGGGCATCTTCTCCTGGGATTTCGGTCGGGTCTCGGGCCGCTCGGCGGAGGATCCTGACCTCAGCCATCACGGAGACCACTTCGCGAGCTGGTTCGACTTCGATGGAGACATGCTGGTCGATTTCATCCTCACCGAGAGTGGCTACAGTAACAACCGCCTCTATCTGTTCCGCCAGGCGCCGGACCACACCTTCTCTCCCGTCACCGTCGACTCGGGGCTCAACGAGATCAACATCGACAACTTGCCGCCGGGCTACGTGACGCCCCTGGACTACGACCGGGACGGTGACGAGGATTTGCTGATCACCTGTGGCGATACCGGTGTGCGGCTCTATCGCAACGACGTGGGCACGGAGAACAACTGGATCGCGCTCGAGCTGGTGGGGGTCGGTGCGCCCGGCTACTCCAACAAGGCAGCCATCGGGGCGCGTGCTTCGGTGACGGCCGGTGGCGTGACTCAGACACAGACGGTTTATGCCGGCAACGGCCACGAGGGACCGATGCGACCGCTGACCCTCTATTTCGGTCTCGGCGGGGCGACGAGCGTCGACAGCGTGAGGATACGCTGGCCCAACGCCGCCCTCAGCGAGCAGGACGTGACGGGTGTGGCGGTCAATACCTTTCTGACGATCCACGAACCGTGCGACGGAGCCGCCGACCCCACGGGCCTGATGGTCGAGAAGACCGGCGACGATTTGCTACTCGAGTGGGACGATCCAGCGGACCCGGAGCTGAGCTGGAACGTCTATCGCGACGGTACTCCGGATCCGGCCGGCTGGGGTGCGGCCCATGCCACCGACGTGAGGGACGAGGATCCGGGGAGACCGGGAATCCAGTACACCGATGTCGGTGCCGCGTCGGATGGTGCGCGCTGGTTCTACCTGATTACCGCGACCAATGTTTGCGGCGAGACCCCCCTGTAAGTACGGCTCTGCTTGACAATGTGTGGGCATCACCCCCAGAGAACTGCATTGCCGGGCACACTTCGCTTCGAGCCCCATCGATCTCTCGTTGCGCGCTGGTCTCGACACCCTCCGGACCGCACCCCCAGATCGGTGGGCAGAGTCGTAAGTGCGAACAGGTCC
>JALTMS010000524.1 GCA_027001345.1 Acidobacteriota bacterium
GCGCCGCTCGATTCGCCGGCCCACCTGGGACCCAGCGCTTGAGCGCTCGCCAAAACTGACCCCCTGCTGCTCGGCAGAATTGACCCCCCTGATCAAATGCTTGCGCAAGGGTTGCTCGCAGAGACAGATCCGCGCCTGAGCACAAAAAAGCCCCGATGACGATGGGTCACCGGGGCGGGGCCGTAGTGCGTTCGTGCCGAGGCTACTCGGGGCCGCGGAGACTGGGACCGTTGATCTCGATCGTCGTGCAGCGGTGACGCAGCCGGTCCAGCAGCGCGCCCACCATCTCCTTCTGGCCCAGGAATCCGTACCAGTCCTCGTACTTCAAGTTCGTAGTGATAATAGTCGCCTTACGACCATATCTCTCCTCCATCAGCTTGAAGAAGATGTTGCTCTGCTCGGGCCGGAGGTTCAAGTACCCCATCTCATCGATCACGAGCAGATCCAGCTTTGCAAGCCGGTTCAGCAGCTTCCGTGACGACCGGTCGGCCAGGCTCGCGTACATGTCGTCGAACAGATCCTGGGCCTTCATGAACAGCCCGCGCTTGCCGCGCTCCAAGGCCTTCCGAAGCAACCCGATGGACAGCCCGGTCTTCCCGGTGCCCGTCTCACCGATGAACACGATGTTGCTGGCTCGTTCGATGAAGCTCAACAGCGCCAGTTCCTCGATCACCGCCCGCTTCACCCCCGGCTGACGGTCCCAAGGAAAGCTCTCGAGGGTCCAGGGCTCGGGTAGCCGGGCACGACGGATGCGGTGGCCCAAGAAGCGCATCTCTCGCTCTTGGTACTCCTCTCGCAGCAGCCGTGACAGCAGCTCCGTGTAGCTCGAGCCCTCCTTCTCAGCCCTCGCCAGGCTCTCCGGTAGGATCTCCAGGATCTTCTTCAGCTTCAGGTTGTTCAGCAGTTGCTCCAGGTCGTCGTCCATGACGGTCCTCCTCGGGGATGGGGAGGCGGAAGAAGTCGCCGCGAGTCCGCTGCAAGACGATGTTCTCGAGCCGCTTCAGGTCGAGAAGACCGAACTCCAGTGCGGTCTCGACGGCACCCACCAACACCTCCGTGGGATAGTCCAGGTAGAGGGTGTGAAACTGACGCATGGCCCGAAGCGCTTGCCCACCATGTCGTTTCCGAAGGGCGTCCGCCATCGCGCCCAATACCGGCGACGCCGCTCGAAGCACGGACTCCTGTGGGCCCGCCGGAAGCGGGCCGTTCCGGCGTCGATAGCGATGCTCGGGGAGTGTCACGCGGGCCTTGGCACCGACCGGCCGCTTGTCGTGTTCCACGATGAGCTCGTGGCCGTCGAACACCCGTACATGCCGGCGGTGCTCGTGGACCACGACCTGTCGCCCGATGCTCTTCTCGGGCATCGAGTAGCGATTGGTATTCAGGGTCACGTAGCCCTCGGTGTTCACCCGCCGGTCATGGGGCTGGTAGACCTCGGGGATGTATAGCGGAAGTGGCTGCAGAGCTGGCTTCTCTGCTGCCCACAGCTCCCGAGGCCGGAAGCCCAGACCCCTCCGGAATGCCGCGTTCTTGTCATCGCACCACACCCGGAACTGTGCGTTCAGATCGTCGAGATCGGCGAAGTCACGGCCTGGGTAGAAATTGTTCTCGATGAAGTCGAAGGGTCGCTCCACACGGGCCGAACGGTTCACATCGCCCTTCTCGTGGGCGATAAAGGTGAAGCCGAAGCGATCGCCGAACGCCTCCATCTCCGGCGCGATCGTCGCGGCTGCGCCGGTCCCCGCGATCACGACCACGCTGTGGTTGTCGAGCATGGCCACGGACGCGGCACCGCCGAGGTACTGCACCGCTTCGGTGAGGAACAGCTTCACTTCGAAGCGACGCCATCGGTCGAAGCACTGCGCGTACATCAAGCGCGAGTAGCATAGGATCAAGCTTGCACACTCAAGCTTACGCTCCCTCCCACCCACGATGACGCGGTGCGGGGAGGTGTCGTGCTGCATCTCCTGGCCCGGCTCGAAATGGTACCGACCGGTACGGCGCTTCTCCACCGACCCGATCCCGGCTCGGCGGGCGAAGGAGGTCAAGGTCGAGTAGCCGACCTCGATGCCTTGGGCGGACAGCTCTTCATGCACGCGCACCCAGTTGCCCCGACAGACCTCGTGCAGGGCCCGGATCTTGTCCACGTGCGTCTCGAGTGCGGTGTCGCGCTCCATCGGAGGCACCACCGCCTCTCCCGAGGCCAGGACCCTCTTCACGCTGTTCCGAGAGATCCGAAGCTCTCTTGCGATCCGCTTGGTCCCGTGACCCTCCTTCCGCAGGCGGAGGATTGCCATCCGCGTTGCGTAGTCAAGCATCGGTAACCTCGGAGGAGAGGGCCTCGATGAGGCCTTCGAAGGCGAGTCGGGTCTCTCGCCAGCTTCTACCAACCGTGGTGCGGTCCGCGGTGTTCGCCCCCGCGAACACACCTTCGCGCAACCGCTTCCGCGCCCGCCGACACGAGCCGCTGATGCTCTCCAGCATCGTCGCCAGATCCTGCAGGGGCGTGGGCTCGATGCGCTTCTCGGCCACTGCCTCCACCTTCAGGTAGAGCAGCGGCTGATCGACGATTCGCCCGCGCAGCTCATCGTCGGCCTCGAGCCAGGCCCGGTAGAGTCGCTCCAGTTCGCTGACCGAGAGCTTCTCGCCCTTCAGTCCCGCGATCAGCCGCACGCAGTGCGCCTCTTCCCGTCGCGCCATGGGCACGAGGAAGCGCATCGCACCCCGAGCGGCGATCTGCCCCGTCCTGACTGCCTCCTGAACCTCCCTGGGAAGGACCTGAACCAGGGCGAGCCGTTCGCTGACCCATCCCTTCGACCGCTGCAGGCGTCGGGCGACCTCGGTCTGGGACAACGCATGGCATTCCACGAGAGATTGGACCAGCCAGCCGTCCTCGATGGCCGAACGCCGTCTCGACCGCTGAAGGCGCCAGGTGAGCACCAGGGCGTCGACCTCTTCGACATCGATGACCACCGCCTCGACCGTGTCCAGGGCGAGCTTTCCAAGCGCATCGACCCGCAGGTAGCCATCGATCAGGAGGTAGGTGTTGTCCTCC
>JALTMS010000525.1 GCA_027001345.1 Acidobacteriota bacterium
CCACCTGATCGTCGGTCTCTCCCAGGCCGAGCATCATCGCGGTCTTGACCCGCCCCCCGAAGGCCGGCTTGCGGGCCGCTGCCCGCCGAAGCAGCTCGAGGGAGGATTCGAAGCGGGATCCCGGCCGAGCGACCCGGTAGAGTTCGGGCACGGTCTCGATGTTGTGGGAGAAGACTTCCGGCCGGGCGCCGAGCACCAACTCGAGGCTGCGCTCGGGATCCTGCTTGAAGTCGGGAGTCAGCACCTCCACCGCCGTCGCAGGGCAACGCTGGTGGATCGCTTCGATCACCTGACGGAAGTGTTCCGCTCCCCCGTCGGGCAGGTCGTCCCGATCGACGGAGGTGACCACCACGTGCTCGAGTCCGAGTTCCGCCACCGAGGCGGCCAGGCGCGCCGGCTCACCGGGATCGGGAAGAGCGGGCGGCAGGCCGGTCTTCACCGCGCAGAAGCCACAGCGCCGGGTGCAGACATCGCCGAGGATCATGAAGGTCGCCGTGCCCGCTGACCAGCACTCGAAGACGTTGGGGCAGCGGGCCTCCTCGCAGACCGTGTTCAGCTTCATCCGCCGCATCAGGCCCCGCACCCGGTTGTAGGCCGGACCGCTGCGCACGCGGATCTTCAGCCAGGAAGGCTTGGGGCCCTGCTGGCCGCCCTCCCGGGCTCGGCCTGCGGGAGAGCCGGGGCGTGGCTGGTACTCGGGCAGACTCTTCATGGGGCTACAGGCTACCGCCTCTCGCCCGGGGCGCCACCTCCCCCGAAGCTCTCTCAGAGGGTCAGGTGGGGATCGTCCTCGTAGGCCGAGCCCGCGTGGCAGAGCCGATTGAGCATCCCGGCGAACACGCTGTAGAGCTGTTCGAGTTCGGAGCAGACGGTGATCCGGCGACGGGAGTGAAGATAGAGTTCATCGACCTCTTCCGGGAAAGCCGGACCGAATTCGCCCTCGTCGTCTCGAACTTCCACCAGATCGGTGGGTGAATTCATCAGCGCCCCGCGCAAGTCGGCATCGGCCAGCAGAAAACGGGTCTTCTCCTCGTTGTTCGAGGAGATCACGAAAGCCTCGTCGAAGGCCTCGTCGCCGATCTTGATGTCCTGGGTGCCCAGCATCACCGCCAGATCCGACAACCAGGTCGAACGCCGCAGGCGGAAGCGGAAACCATCCTTGTTGATGTAGGCCGCTCGCAGACGGGTCACCAGCCGGCTCGCGTAGCCGGCCAGCTCGGCGTGCAGGTCGAGGCTGACCATGAAGGGCCCGTGCTTGACGGTAACCTTGGTGCCGTCCCACTTTTCGCCGGTTTCATCGAGATGGGTCGCCAGCTCGTTCCAGATTTCCTGGTGATGCTTGCGGAACAGGGGCTTGGGCTCGCTCATGGATAGGATCTCCGCCGGGCCCGAACCGGGCCGCACATGGCAATGATCCGCGTCCGACGGCCCTCGGGCAACCCCCCTTGGGGGATAATGGCCGAACAAGCAGGCATCTGAGGACGATCTGATGAAGACCTCTCAGCAGCCGTCATGGCTGACGATCAACACACTCCGGGGGCTGGCCATCGATGCTATCGAGGCCGCCCGCTCGGGGCATCCGGGCCTCCCCCTGGGTGCCGCCCCGCTGGCCTACGCCCTGTGGCAGACCCAGCTCCGCTTCGATCCCGCGGCCCCCCGCTGGCCCGATCGAGATCGCTTCGTGCTCTCGCCCGGTCACGGCTCGGCCCTGCTCTACGCCCTGTTGCACGTCTACGGTTACGATCTGGGTCTCGACGACCTGCGGGCCTTTCGCCAGTGGGGCAGTCGTACGCCGGGCCACCCGGAACGGCTGGTGACGCCCGGGGTGGAGGCCACCACCGGCCCGCTGGGCCAGGGCACGGCCCTCGCGGTGGGGATGGCGATTGCCGAACGGCGACTGGCGCGACGCTTCAATCGCCCCGGCTTCCCGATCTTCGATCACCGCACATGGGCCCTGGTTTCCGACGGTGATCTGATGGAGGGGATCGCCGCCGAGGCGGCCTCCCTCGCCGGGCACCTGGGCCTGGGCCGGCTGAACTTCGTCTACGACGCCAATGACATCACCCTCGACGGACCCCTGTCGATGGCCTGCAGCGAGGATATCGCCAGGCGCTTCGAGGCCTGCGGCTGGCAGGTGCTGAAGGTCGAACAGGCGGACACCGACCTCGAGGCCCTGGTCGAGGCCTTCGGCACGGCCCGCGAGCAGACCGAGAGCCCGACGCTGGTGATCTGTCACACCACCATCGGCTGGGGCTCGCCGAACAAGGCGGCCAGTGCCGCAGCCCACGGCAGCCCACTGGGTCCCGAGGAGGCCGTGCTGACCAAGCGCGCCCTGGGACTGGACCCCAAGGCCCTGTTTCATGTGCCCCGTCAGGTCAGCAGCCACGGCGCCGAGGCCGCGCGGCGGGGGCGCGAGGCCCACGAGAAATGGCGCAGCCTGCTCGAAGACTACCGGCAGGCCCATCCAGAGCTGGCCGCGGCCCTGGACCGTGCGATGGAAGACTCGCTACCCGAGGGGTGGCGGGCCAGGCTGCCCCGCTGGAAACCCGGTCAGTCCCTGGCCACTCGCGCCGCGGGCGGCGAGGTGATCCGGGCTCTGGCCCCCGAAGTGCCGGAGCTGCTCGGAGGCGACGCGGACCTCTCCTGCTCGACCAAGACCGCGATTCCAGAAGGCGGGTCATTCGAGGGCCGACAGGGTAGCGGACGGAATCTTCATTTCGGGATTCGCGAGCATGCCATGGGGGCCATCGCCAACGGCATCGCCTGCCACGGCGGCCTGCGGCCCTTCGTCGCCACCTTCCTGGCTTTCAGCGACTACATGCGCACGCCGGTGCGGCTGGCGGCCCTCGACCGCCTGCCGGTGATCTTCGTCTGGACCCACGACTCGATCGGCGTCGGCGAGGACGGCCCGACGCACCAGCCGGTCGAGCAGGTGCTGGCCCTGCGCGCGATTCCCGAGCTGGCGGTGATGCGCCCCGGCGACGCCAACGAGACCGCGGCCGCCTGGGCCTGGGCCCTGGCCAGCGCCCGCCCCACGCCGCACCCGGACCGAG
>JALTMS010000526.1 GCA_027001345.1 Acidobacteriota bacterium
ACCGAGATCCGCCCCGAGCCCCGGACCGCCGAGAAAGACGTAGATCTCGAGTCAACCACCCCGCGAATTCTTCTTCCTGTCGTGGGCGGCGCAAGATTCGGCGCTCGCCGGCCTGTGCGCACACGAGGAGGGCAGCGCTGAGGGCAATGCCCCTCAACAGGGTCGGTGGTCGGGGTGACGCCCCGAACTGGGGCCCTCAGGAACCGCTGGACGGGGTGCACCCCACCCTTGCACGCGATCCGATACGGACGCGTGGATTCCTGCCCGGGGTCTACGGCGAGGGTGTGCGGAGCGCGCGGAAGATCACCAGAGCCAGCATCGCCGCGGCGGCAGCGAGACTGAGATAGAGTAGCCAGCCGCTGACGGGAGACGGTGCCTCCCCGGCTCCCGAAGGACGGCCGAGCACCTTACCTGGCGTGGCCTCGGCGCGGCGGACCCAGGAAGCGAAACCCGCCGGCGCGGGGGCCTCGGGCAGCGGCGCCGCGGCCGAGGTCACCACCAGGCGCGGGCTCTTGTCAGCGCCGGGCCAGACGAAGGCCACCTCGACGCCCCTGCGCCAGGCCAGCGCCTGGACCTCAACGGTGGCCGGAATGCCTCCCTGGTGCAACGTGAGCTGCATCTTCTCGACACCCCGAAGGGGTAGCGACGAGAAAGTCAGCCGGCAGGGAAGCTCGCGGTACTGGCACGACCACTGCCGGCGATCGAGCACGTGGCGTCGCGCCTCCACTCCCAGCCTTCCCTGCTCCTCGAACTCGAGGGTGAGATCTTGTTCGAAAGACGCGCCGGCCAGCAGCACCTCCACACTCGTCGGCCGCACTTCCAGCTCCCCGAGGGAAAACTCGATGGCCTCGAGCCACCGGCCATCCTCACTCGTCAGGCGCTCGATGACCGGCCCCTCGACGCGCCGGGGCGGCCCCGCGTGGTAGGCCTCGAGGGGAAGCAACCCCTCCGCCGTCAGCAGCCGCAAGCGGGTCGCGCGGCCCTCCGCCGCAGCGAGCAAGGTGTCGGGAACCGCGGCGCGCACCACGTCCCCCACCTCTGCGCCGGGAGCCTCCACGAACCAGGCCGCTCCTTTGTAGGACGCGTCGAGGCGAGCCAGAGGAGCGAGAACCTCTTCGGGCACGCGGGGACCGTATTCGAGGCGGGCCCGCGTCACTCCCCGCCCGTCGATGACCACGCGCGCAGGCTCGAAGGTCAACACGGCCGACTCCAGCGCGGGCGCCGGGCCCGTCTGGCGACACACGCGCACCTGGATCCACTCCGGCATGGCGCCCGTGGAGAGCGAGAGGCTCATCGCACGCGCGTCGGCGGACGCTTCGAGATCGAAGGCGTCCCACTCCGACCACGCCCCTCCCTCAACCCGCAGCACGGAAACGCCCGCTCTCGGTCCCGGGGAAAACGCGAGGTCGAGGCTCTCCGCCGTCGCAGAAAGCCTCCCGCGAGAGATCTCGTAAACCCGGCAACCGGCGATCGGCGAGCGCTGCTCGATCCCCGGTAGACGGACGAGAGTCCTCGGCTGCCGGGCCTGGTCCAGGTCCCGCGTGGTGATGGCCTCGAACTCGGGGAAACCGGCATCCTTCGGCCAGTGCAGACGCAAGTAGCGACTGCGGGTGGGCGGATAGCGAATCTCGGCGCCGTTGAGTCCCGAAGCGCTTCCCAGGCGAAAGAGCGTCGCGGTGGCCAGAGCAGACCACTGCCTGGCATCGGTGCTCTGCTCGAGCACCACTCCCGGCACCAGGCGGGGCCGGCTCATCACCACCCTCAGGCTGTCGTGGCGCAGCCGGGCCGCCCCCAGGTCCACGGTGATCAGGTGCCCTTCCGCGCCAGCGCTCACCTCCACCAGGCGTACAGATCGGCGACCGCGCGCATCATGCTCGAGCCGCGCTTCGAGAGGCTCACCCTGCTCACCCCGCACGAGCCACGCGCCAGCCGCGAAGCCCCCGCGCAGCATCTCCTCGGTGACGGGAACCACGGTCGGAGCCCGAAGATCCAGGTCGATGATCTGGTGCTGCGACAAACGAGGCGCTGGCGCAGCGGCCAACGCGAGCGCTCCTCCCATCGCAGCAACCGTTATCAGGGCGACCGGGCGCAAACCCATTACTCCTCCTCCTGGGAGAGAAAGCGCCGATGCAGGTAGTAGAACGCAAATAGACTCAGACCGAGCCCCAGGAAGGAAAAGACGCGATAGAGGCCCCCGAGGTGAGCGAAATCGAAGAGAAAAACCTTCACCACCGCCGCCACCATCATCGGCAGGGCCGCGGTGCGCAAGGTCGCGCTCTTGCGCCAGATGCCCACGACCAGAAGACCCACTCCCAGCAGCACCCAGGCCACCGAGTAGGCGTAGAGTTCGGAGTTGGTCGTCGCACCCCGGCCAAGCTGCGAGCCGTGAAAGAACTGGCGGATCTCGAGGCTCACCGTCAGGAAGACCAGCCACAAGCCGGCGCAGAGTGTGGCCAGCGCAAAGCCCTTGCGCCCGGGGGCCACGCGCCGGGCGGCGAAGAGCACACCGGCCGTCGGCAGGCCGAGGGCAAACGACAGCGCGTTGAAGACGGGCACGGAGCCCACCGCCAGGCCACTCCACAGAGGATTGGCCAGCAGGCCGGGAACGAGGATCACGAAGGCCACCGATCCGTAGAACAGCACCCGCCCGTCGGCCGCCAGTTCCCGCCTTTCGGTCTTCTCCCCGGCCAGCAGGAGCAACGCGCCGTAGAGCATCCAGACCACGCCGTAGCTGCCCACCTCGCTCAGCTCGGTCACCGCTCCGAGCAGATCACCGGGGCTGAAGTAGTGGCGAATCGACAGACCCAGGTAGGCCCATCCCACGGCCACCGCGCCCCATTGCATCCAGCGTGCGAGCCGAGTCTGCCCCTGCCCCAGGTAAACCCGGCAGGTGGCAGCCAGGGCCAGTGCGGGCAGGCCGTAGCCGTAGTGCAGCCAGCTCAGCAACGGATGCTCGCCCAGGGGGTACGTGAAGACGAAGGGATTGAGCAGCAGGCGCATCACGACAGCGAGGGCCAGGGCGACGGAGAGCCACCGCAGTGCCGGCA
>JALTMS010000527.1 GCA_027001345.1 Acidobacteriota bacterium
GTTCAGCCGCGCCTTGAGGCTACCTCGGCGCTGCTGGAGGGTGGTGATCGTTTCGAGCAGTCTGGAAATCTCCACCTGGGCGCGAAAGACATCCTGTTGAATGCCCTTGCCGACCTCGTAGCGGACTGCTGCCGTGCGCTCGAACTGTATCAGGGTCTTGCGGGTGCGGCGGACGATCTTGAGCGACTCGATCACGAAGGACAGCTCGAAGAAGGTTGCCTTGACCTCGGAGAGCACGCGCAGCTCGATCAGCCGCTGCTGGCGCTCGGCGCGCCAGACGCCTCGCTCTTCGATCTCGCCCCGCAGGCTGAGCTTGCCGGGGTAAGGAATCTCCTGAGAAAAGCCCAGACTCAGGCCGGCGGCGGGATCATCGCCGACGGTGTAGTCGCCGAGCCCGGAGTTGCGCACGGTCAGGTCCACCCGTGGGTTGGGAAGTGTCCGGGCAGGGGACGGGCGCGCTCGAGCGGAGTCCACGGCGAGGCGTGCTGCGAGAATATCGGGGTTGGTTTCCCGCGCCACCTCCAGGAGTTCCGACAAACGCAGCGGCGTCGCGGTAAGGGGGGAGTCCTGAGCGCCTGCCGGGCCGACCAGGAAAGGCCCGGCACTCAGCAAAAGCCAGCAGATCAGACACCGTTTGTCGATTTTTTACCTCCTGCCAGGAATCGCCGCTGCCAGCGCCCTTTTTCGGATCAGTTTCGAGGTGGCCGCGAGCGATATGGCCTGGATGCTACTCCAGGCCCGGCGGCGGAACAACCGAGGCCGTCAGTGTTCTGGAGATCGTCGCGGGTAGTGGCGAGGCCGGCGGTGGCTTTTCGGCGTGACGCTGGCAGAACCCTCGTCGGCGGGCGCCGACCAGGACCCGGCGCGGCGACGCAGGCGATAGAGCTTGTACTGGACTTCCTTCCGCAAGTCGCCCGAGAGGGTTTCGTGGTGAGGTCCGCCGTGATCGAGACGGTGCCGCAATTCCATCACGCAGTGTTCGAAAACCTCGGCCAGCGAAGTGATCTCCGGGTCGTCGGCCGATCCGGCCCAGCGGCCGAGTGCGTCGAGCCGAGCTTCGAGAAAGTCTATCGTATCTTCGATCGAGGTCCGATCGCCGCTCTTCTCGGCCAGCAGCATCACGTCCATTGCGGCGAGGATGTCGAGGTACTGCTCGACCCGTGTGGGCGCGGCGGAGGCGCGGGCTGCAGGACCGGGGCTGTAGCTCACCTCGAGGGGCACGGAGGTCTCGACACGCCGGACCTGGTCGGAAACGTCATCGTAGCGCAGGCGAATCGTGCCCAGATGCGTCTGGCGGCGGTCGGGGAGCGGACGAAGGGCAAAGCCGACCAGGCTGCGAGCACCGGCGGCGAGGTTTCCGAGTTTGAAGCGCAGGCCGTCGCCCTCGGGTGTTGCCGGCATGCCGAAGGTGTCGGCGATCTCCACCCCTCGGGCCGGCTCGAGCACCAGGGAGACGTTCTGGGCCACGACGGTGGACAACTCCTGGAGTTCCTGGAGGAAGACCTGCGGGAGTTCGTCGGGGTCCGAGACGTAGTAGTAATTGCCCTGGCCGCCGGTGGCGATGGCCAGCAGCATGTCCTCGTCGAAGCGCTGGCCCAGGCCGACGGTCGAAACCGTGATTCCTCGAGCCGAGGACTGGGCGGCGAAGCGAGCCAGCGCCTCGCTGTTGATCACGCCTTGATTGGCCAGCCCGTCGGAAAGCAGGACGAGCCGGTTGATGCCGTTGTCCTCGAAGTGCCGGCCGAGCACGTCGGCCGCCTCGAACAGGCCCGCGCTGAGGTTCGTCGTTCCCATGGCGTCCATCATCTCGAGGTGATGGTCGATCAGCAGGCGGTCATGGATCGATCCGTTTTCCACGAGTACTTGGGCTTCGTTGGAATAGCTGACCACGGTCAGATGGTCGACGGGAGAGAGATTGGCGGTGACCAGGCGAACCGCCTGCTTGACGTACTCGAGTTTTCCTTCATCGGCCATCGAACCGCTGCGGTCGAGCACCAAGGCGAGATTCAATGGCCGTCGGCGCGGCAACTCCCGGCTGGGGGCACGGAGATCGACGAGGAATCCGACATCTCCGCCCTGGTCGATCACTTCGCGGGAGAGCTGGCTGACCGCCGATTCGACAGACAGTTCGAGGGCGCCTCCGGGTTCTCGAGCGGCGACCGGTGGTGCGAGTGCGGGAGCTTCCAACAGTGTCGCGGGTGCCGAGGGCTGGTCGAAGAAGGTCGGCGACGGGAGGCTCGCAGAGGAAAGGGCCGCCACCGGCGAAGCGCCGGCTCCGGGGAGGGAGACGCTCAGCCGCTCGAGGGGTCCGAGGGCGGTGCGAAAACCCTGGGGGAGGTCGCTCCTGCCGTCGCCGACGGACAGCAGCCGTGCCCGGTCCACGCTCACGCGCGCTGGTGGAGGTGCGGCACCCTTCCAGCCGGGAGGAAGCGAGATACGCGCCACGCCGTCTCCGTCGGTGGTGGCGGGCTCCGTGCGTGGTGGACCGCCGGTGCCGTAGTGCACGCGCAGCGGCAGCCCGGCTAGAGGTATCGACTTGCCTTTCCAGCGGAGTACGGCGCGGACTTCGCGCCGATCCGTTTCGGGCTGCTGGTCATCGGCTTCGGCGGTTTGCAGCTCGATCGAAGTCGACAGGTCCGCCACTTCGGCCTGCAACCGCTGATTGAGGCCATCGACCGCCCACTGGCCTTCGAGGAGTCGTGCGGCCTGCAGCCAGCGTCGCAGGGCGGGGCCGGCCTCACCGGCCTCGGCGAGCTGGCTTCCCTTTTCGACGAGCGAGGCCGCCAGATCGAGCCGGGCCTGGCGGTCGTCGCGCAGCCGCTGCTCCTCCTCGTTGACGATCTGCCAGGGGATCCGCAGCAGGACGAAAACGTCGAAGCTGTCCTGTGCGCCCGCAGCCCTCGCCGAGCGTGAACGCTCGTAGTACATCTCGAGCAGTCGTCCCTGCGCCAGGCGTCCCTGTCCTTCGGAGGTGATGCGGCTGACCAGCCGGGTCGTCAGTTCGGTTCTCGATTCCTTGTAGCTGACTTCGGCTCGGATGCCGAGATAGTTGACGACCTCCTCGATGGCAGCGGCCAGGGCCTGGGACTTGCCGTCTTCGAGGGAGGTGGCGCCGGTGGCGATGCCGGTGGCGAAGAAGTAGCGGGGATCCTCCGGAATCTGGGTGATCCAGGCCGGTTTTTTCTTCGCAGAACGTTCGATACGCCGTGCGTCCGAGACGCCGGGTCTCGACAGCGGCGCCGTACATGCCGCTGTCAGGATCAGGGCGACCATCGATATGCCCGCCCAGCACCATCTCGCGTGCCGTCCTGCGGCGGCGGAGCCGCGAAGCGGCCGGCGCAGTGGGGCCAATGCCGGGCGCTTCGACTCGCGGCGCATGGGTTGCTTGTCGGCGCTCATCGTCTTTCGAGCACGGGGCCGGCCGGCGGCCACCCCGATCTCCTCTCCACGGTGCCCGGGGTTCGTCCCCACGTTCGCCCGGGCCTTCGGGTGGGCTTCGAGGTCGGGCTCAGCTCTGGGGCATGAGCCGGTCGGCTCACTCGCCGCTGAGCTGACGCCGAACCTCTTCGGCCAGAGCCCGCTCCGCGTCGGAATCAGCTTCTTTGACCGACCGGGTCAGGGCCGCGTTTCTCGCCATTTGCACGCTGGCCAGCGGCACCGACAGACGCACGAAACACTGGTACTTGTGGTCGATGCCGCCGTAGGTCTTGACAGCGATCTTGTTCCAGTACTCGTCTTCGGGAGTCATTCCCGTGATGTCGATGTTTTCCGTCGTCCACGCGATGACGCTTTCCATGTAGCGCGAGACCTGCATGCCGGAGGCAGTGGATCCGCGCAGGGCTTCGGAGAACTCCGAACGCGCCTTGACCTTCACCGCCTCGACCAGGTTCTGCACCGCGTTGGCCTTGGCCTGTCGCAGACAGATCCCCAGGTCCGAAGCCCCGCTCGCCTGGCCCTTGAACAGCAGCCGGTCCTTCTTTTCGACGAACGGGTCTTTGACCCAGCTCGGGGCCTTGGCCTTCCCGGGATAGTGCTCGACCACCCGTTCCTCGCCGGGCTCGAGCCGGGCCAGGCGGGCGGTCGAAGAGCAGCCGAGAGCCAGCACTGTGATGACGACGAGGGCCGATACGATCAGACTCTTGCTCATGGTTTGCCCTCCAGTGGAAAGACTGTCTGTTGAGTAGACCACCATTGCCCATCGCAGACAATGTGCAATTCGCTGGGGAACCCGAGCTGGTGGGCGAGCGCCGCGTGCTGCACTTGCCCTGGATATCATGCCCCGGCTGTGGTGAACGCGGGCCACAAGGGGCGGAAATCTCGTCTTGGCGGTGGTTTGTGAATCGGTTGCCCCGTCCTGCGGTATTCGCTTCGACCACGCTCGGGCACTTCGATCCGAGGTACGGGAGAGATGTAAATGTTTTGTGTCCGGAGCGCGGGGAGTGCTGAATCGACGGCCGCCGCACCGCCGTCACGAGGCCAGCGACCGGTTGGGAGTGGCGGAAGCCCTTGACTCGATACCCGGGTATGGGGGGTATGCTGCGGTGGTCCTGCCGGTCGAGGCCGGTGAAGGCTTCCCGGGGTCAGACGCCGCCGGCGGCTTGCAGACCAGAGCGGGGATGCGACCCGGGCGGGCAGTGAGAGGAGTTCGGTGATGCAGCGAGGAGTCCTGATCGTTTCGTTGGCGCTTCTGGCGGTCGGATCCGTGTTGGCCGGCGGCAAGCGGGTGACGGTTCACGTCGAGGGGGTCGTGTGTCCCTTCTGCACTTTCAACCTGGAAAAGCGGATCAAGACCCTCGAGGGGGCGGCCGAGCCACTCCGCTGGCAGGCCAGTATCGAGAAGGGCATCTCCAGCTTCGAGTGGAAGGAGGATGTCCCAGTCGACGCGCTGAAGATCCGGGAAGAGATACGCAGGGCGGGGTTCACCGCCGATCGAGTGGAGGTCGCTCTGGGAGGAACTCGAGCGCCAGCGGCGCGCTCGGAGGTCGTGGTGGCCCTCGAGGCTCTGAGTTGCGAGCAGTGCTCTCCCGGAGTGTTGCAATCGGTCGCGGGATTGCCGGGGGTGGTGCGGATCGCAGTCGATTTCGATGCCCGCCGGATGCGTATCCTCTTCGCTGGCGCCGCCGCGGAGACCGCTCTGATTCGCAACACCCTGGAGAGCGCCGGCTACGTGGTTGTGGCTGCGGAGTCCAGCGCCTTGCCGGACGCAGCCGGCAGGCCCTGAGCCGGAGCCGAACCGATGCGATGCTGTGTGCGAAAAGGGAAGATCGAGATGAATGGGTCACGAATCCGCTTCCCGAATGTCGCGGTGGCTCTGCTTGCAGCCGGCGGGGCCGTGATGGCCGCGGGTCTCAATACCGACGTGGCCCTGACTCCACCGGAGGGTGGGACGATCATCCGGGTGCAGTGGCGCCAGAGCGAAACGGTGGACGATCCGACGCTCCTCGGCCGCCATGTCGAGATGGGTGTCGTGCCGATCACGCTGGTCCATGGCTTGACCGCGAATCTCACCCTCCTGGGCACGCTCCCGGTGATCCGCAGGGAGGTTCGCTTCGGTTCCGGCGCAGGCGACGATGCTTCGGGTGTGGGGGATCTTGGAGTGCTGGTCAAGTACCGCTTTTTCCAGGACGACCAGCCGGGACGGACCACGCGCTGGGCCGCGCTGGTCGGAGCGGAGCTGCCGAGCTACGACGATCGCCTGTCGAGCGAGAGTTTCGATCCGATCATCGGCGTCGTCTGGACCCGGCAGCGCCCCCGATGGTGGCTCGATGCGGACCTGGTCTACAAGCTCAATACTGCAGGAGGGGCGGCCGGCGAAGACCAGGTGCGGGCCGATACCGCACTTTCGCTCCGACTCTGGAGCGGCGAGGGGGGGACGATCGGACCCTGGGGGCTGTACGCTGTCGGCGAGATCAATGCGAGGTTCCTCACCGACGGCAGCAGGCAGGTCTTCGTCTCTCCGGGTATCCAGTGGATCATGCCCCGCTGGATTCTCGAAGCCGGCCTCCAGCTCCCGATCCACCAGGAAGTGGCTTCCCCACGCCTCGACGCCGAGGAAACCCTCGTGCTCTCCACCAGGTTTCAGTTCTGAGACGAACCACTCGGGCGAACTACTCGGCCTCCAGCGGGCGGGCCCGCAGGCCGGTAATCACCGCGCGGAGGCGGGTTCTTGCCTCGTCGAAGAGGGAGTAGAGCACGGGAACGTAGACCATCGTCAAGAAGGTCGATACGGTCAGGCCGCCGATGGCGACGATCGCCAGGGGAGAGAGTCGCTCGAGGCCGACCGCCCACTCCAGGGCGATCGGGATCATTCCCACCACGGTGCTGAAGGCGGTCATCAAGATCGGTCGGGTTCTGATGTCCACCGACTCGACCAGGGCCTGCTCGACGCTTGCCCCTTTCTTGCGGGCTTCGGTGATGAAGTCGATCAAGAGGATGGAGTTCTTCACCACCACCCCCGCCAGAAGGATCATGCCCATCATCGAGGGCATGCAGCCATGCTTGCCGGCGATCAACATCGCCCAGGCGGCTCCGATCAGGGCCAGAGGGATGGCGGACATGATCGTCAGCGGATGCAGAAACGAGTCGAAGGCGGGAACGAGGGAGAAGTAAAGCAGGACCAGCCCGAGGGCCAGGGCCAGGCCGAGGCGGCCGAAAGACTCGTTCATCTGCTTGATCTCTCCTTCGTGGGACAGGGAGTAGCCAGGGGGCAGCTCCAGGTCCGCCAGGGCGGCTTCGACATCCTCCTGCAGATGGCTGATCGGCCGGGTTCCGCGAAAGGCCCGCACGTCGAGGGTGCGCTCGAGGCCCTGGCGGGTGATGACGCTGGGGACGAAGTGACGCTCGAGGGTGCCGAGTTGGGCGAGGGGGACGGGTCCCAAGGGCGTGACGACGGGATACTCGCGCAGGTCCGCCGTGCTCGAGCGCTGATGCGCCTCGAGCTGAACCCACAGCAGCAGACCGTCCTGATTGGGGATCCGGAAGCGGGAAGCCGGCAGGCCACGCACCGCGCCGCGGAGCTGTGCTGACAGCGCTTCGGGCGAAAGGCGATAGAGCGCCAGCTTCTCGGGATCGGCACGGAAGGTGAGTTCCACGCTGTCCATCGTCCAGGAGCGGGAGATGGACGTCAGGTCTCGGAGGTGGCTTCTCAGGCGGGCTTCGACCTGCTTGCCGAGGCTGTCGAGTCGGGCCAGATCCGGTCCGGAGATCATCACGTCCACCGGAGCCCGGATCGACGACAGCGGCGTGGCGCCGAATTCGAACACATCGATCGACTTCAAGCCGGGCAGCTCCCGCACTTGGTCGCGGAGCTGGCCTTCGATTTGCCAGATTGAAAGATCGCGATGGAAACGGTCGGTCAGGTGAACCGTCAAATGACCCTGCTGGGCCAGCCGGCCCGATCCAAAGGAGATCACCGCCGGCTCCGAGCCGATCACCGAGGAGACGGAGGTTACTTCGGGCCGAGCGAGTACGATTTTCTCGATCGACTGGAGCGTGCTTTCGGTCAGCGCCAACGAGCTGTTGGGATCGGTTTCGAAATCGATGATCAGGATGCCGCTGTCCATCGGAGGCATCAGGTCCCGGCCGACAAGAGGCATCTGCCGGGCGGAGACGACGAAAAGGGCCACTCCGATCAGCAGGAAGGCCGCCCGGTGCCTGATCGCGACGGAAGTCAGGCGTACGTAGAAACGACGAAGGGGCTCGACGAGCAGATCGTCGGCCCGGGCGACCCATCTCTCGAGCCGGTTGGGCCGGGCATTGCGGGTATGTCGCAGGATCAAGGGGGCGAGCAGGGGAATCACTGTGATGGAGACGATGTAGGAGGCCAGCAGGGCGATCGAGAGCGTCACCGTCAGCGGGCGTAGCACGGTCTGGACGTAGCCTCCGACGAAGATGATCGGCAGCAGCACCATCACCAGAGAGTAGGTCCCGGAGAAGATCGCCAGCGCCACTTCCTTGACCCCGCCGATCACGGCGGGAGCCATCTGCTCGCCGAGCTGCTTGTAGTGTCGGTCGATGTTCTCCAGGACGACGATCGCATCATCGACGAGCATGCCGACCGCGATCACTACCGCCGTCAGGGTGACCATGTTGAACTCGTAGCCGATCAGCCACATGGCCATGAAGGTCAGCAGATAGGTGAACGGGATCGAGATTCCTGCCAGGATCATTCCCCGCAGATCGGCGAGGAAGAGAAAGATCACCAGCACGGTCATGATCACCGCGTCCCGCAGGGCGGCCTTCATGTTTCCCACCGAAAGCTGGATCAGATCGCCCTGGTTGTCCGGAACACTGAACTCGACGGCGGGATAAGCTCTTTCCAGGGCGGGAAGTTCGGTCATCACCTGGGAGATGGTTTCGAGGGCATTGCCGGAGTGGGCTCGCTGGATGTTGAGTGCGATCGCCGGCTGGCCGTTGCCGTGGTAGGCACTGTTGGGTTCTGCGGCGGAGCGCTCAATGGTCGCGACATCCGCCAGGTGGACGGTGCCGCCCGGAAGGCGCTTGATGGGGATCGCGCCGGCCTGGGCGAGCGTTTCGAACTGACCGGTACGCTTGAGCAGGAACTGCTCCCGGCCCGAGATTATCAGGCCCACCGGTTGATTGGCGTTGAAGGACGATAGCGCCCTGCGGACGTCGATGGGCGTCAGGCCGTGGCGCTGGAGGCGATCCCGGTCGAGATCGACGCGGAGGATCGGCAAGTGGCCGCCGAAGACTTCCACGTTGGCCACCTCGGAGAGTTGCAGGAGCCGCTCCTTGATCGGGTTTTCCGCGAGTTGACGCACCATGGTCAGGTCGAGGGGGCCATCGTCTCTGGGGCGGAGCGCGAGGGTCATCACCGCCGGTGTGGCGGAGGAGATCTTGAAGATCGACGGCGGACGAATGGTTCCGGGCAGCAGGGAGCGGATCTTTCCGATCCCGTTGGCCACGTCGGTGGCGGCGGCGTCGAGGGGCTTGCTGTAGCGGAACTCCACCGTGATCGCGGAGACCTCGTCCTTGCTCACCGAGGTCACCCGTCGGACCTCTTCGATGGTCGAGAGTTCCTTTTCGATGGTGCGGGAGACGTCGGCTTCCATGTCGGCCGCCGACGCGCCGGGATTGACGGTGATCACGGCGATCTTCGGGCGCTCGGAGTCGGGGAAGAGATTGACCGGCAGCTTTGCGTAGCCTACCAGGCCGATGACGGCCGCCAGCAGAATCAGAGAGGTGAGCAGATGGGGCCTGCCGAGGAATCTTTCGAAGAAGTTCATTGCCGGCTCTCCTCCTGTTCCACCACCCGGATCGGCGATCCTTCGGCCAGCAACATCAGTCGAGAGGGACGGGCGACGATCACCCACTCGCCGGGGTTCGGTGGCCCCGCCACGGCGACGCGCTGCTCGGAGCGGGCAAGGGGCTCGACCTTCACCAGGTGGGCCGTCCGGCCTTCGGTGGTGAAGACGAATGAGCCCCTTTCGCCCTCGAGCAGGGAGTCGGTGGGAAGCGTGGAACCCGAGGCCGATGAGACGACCACATCGACGCCGACCGTGGCCCCCGAAACGAGTTCGGCCGGCGGATCGGCGAGATCGATTTCGAAGGTCGCCAGATGCTCGTGGCCCATGGCGGGAAAGGTGCGGGAGATCCTCGCATTCAGGGTGCGGTCCCCGACGGCCAGGCGTGCGTCCCGACCCACCTCGAGAGCGCTGAGATCCTCTGCCGGGGCGCGGCAGCGGACGCGCACCGCTTCGACGGGCACGATTCGGAGCACGGCCCGGCCCGGCGTGGCCAGATCGCCGGGGTCGGCCAGGCGGGCCGCCACGCGTCCTTCGATGGGGGCTTCGAGGTGGGCATAGGCGAGGCGGGTACGGGCGCTGTCCAGAGTGCTCTTGGCGGCGGTGAGCTGGGCTTGGCTGGCCGCGAGTCGGGCCTTTGCCGCCTGACTTGCGGCCCGGGAGCGATCCCACTGCTCCCGGGAGATCGCCTCGGCTTCGAAGAGCACCTCGTCTCTGGCGGTGGCGTCCTGCTGGGTTTCGAGGGCGACCCTGGCGGCCTCCAGGGCAACCCGGGCCGAGGCCAGGCGAGCTTCCGCCCGGGCGACGGCATCGTCGATCTCCCGGGAGTCGAGGCGGATGAGGGTCTGGCCGGCGTGGACCCGGTCTCCCTCGCGGACCGTCACTTCCAGAATGCGTCCGGTGATGCGGGGTGCCAGGGTGACTTCGGTGCGTCCGAGGACCTGGCCGAGATAGTGATGGGTGGTCTGCACCTCTCCGCTGCCGACCCGCACCACACGAACCGCCGTGGCCACCGCCTCGATCAGGGGGGCGGTGTTCTTCTGGTGGACCCGGTGAGCGCGGACGGCGAACAGGCCGGCAGCCAGCAAGACGAAGAAGATGATGGTCAGCAGAGTCCGGGATCTCATCGTGCTACCTCCTCCTCGCACAAGGTGTTCAGCCTCGCGGCGGTGGTGTAGGTCTCGGCCAGCGCCAGGGCGGAGGCCACCGCCGCCTGGGATTGC
Source organism: Acidobacteriota bacterium (assembly GCA_027001345.1). GTDB lineage: Bacteria > Acidobacteriota > Polarisedimenticolia > J045 > J045 > JALTMS01. The sequence goes on from JALTMS010000527.1 coordinate 10,487, forward strand.
CGTGCTCTTGCTCGAAGCAGGTCCTCGATGGTCCCCGCGCCGGTGTCGTAGCGAATCTCTTCGATGCGGGCCGCCTCGTCGGCGGCCTCGCGGCGGGCGGTGCTGGCTGTCAGCTTGTCTCCCGCTGCGCGATAGGCGGCGAGGGCGTCATCGAGGCGAGCAAGCAGCCGCAGGCGGAGCTGCTGGAAGTCCAGTTCGGCGGCCTGCCGGGCGCGTCGCGCGGCGGCCAGGCGTGCATAGCGAGAGCCTCCGGCGAAGAGCGGCACCTTGACCGCCAGCGTGGCTCGCCACGTGTCCAGGCTGGGATCGACGGATGGGGCCCGATGGACCGTGTAATCCCCCTGGGCGACGAGGTGAGGCAGCAGGGAGCCGCGGGCGAAGCGAATCTCTTGTTCGGCGGCCTGCCGGCCGAGGTCGGCGCGCTCGAGAGTGCTGGCTGCGGCGACGCATCGTGGCAGGTCTTCCGGATCGGCCCGCAGCACCGGCGGATCGGGCGCCAGTCCGGCGAGGGGCGGAAGTTGCCGCGGCGATGTGCCGATCGTGGCCGCCAGCAAGGCGCGCAGCCGGGTCAACCCGGCTTCCGCCCCGGCCCGCTGAGCCGTGACCTCCTGGAACTGCTCTTCGATTTCAAGCAGGTCGATCCGTGGTCGCCGGCCCGCCTCGACCATCAGCGCGATGCGATTGCGAGTCCTGGTCAGGGCATCGAGTTCGGCGTCCAGGGCGGCGCGGGTGGCTCGCATGGCAACCGCTCCGGTGTAGAGGGAGACCACGTTGAAACGGACTTGCCAGCGGGTTCCCGCCGCGAGCTGGCGCGCCATCTCGGCGCGTATCTCGGAGAGATGGATCTTCGAGGCGAGTTGTCCGCCGAGATAGAGAGGGATCTCGGCTGCCAGGCCGTAGTGAACCTGGTTGCGGTCGAGGGGGAGTCCGCCCAGGCCCTCGCTGAGCATGTTGCGCGCGATGGAGCGCAGCATCTGATCGTCGTTGAGACGGTTGTAGCTGCCTTCGAAGTAGAGATCGCCGACGCGTGTGCGACGCTCGGCCGTGGCGCTCAGATC
>JALTMS010000528.1 GCA_027001345.1 Acidobacteriota bacterium
GCTGGCCAAGGCCCGGCCCCAGGATTTTGCGCCCATCTACGCCAATCTGACCGATCGGGAGCAGGCGCAGGTGTTTCGTATCCTGGCCAGCCGGGACCAGGAACTTGGTGCCGCGCTGCTCTCCGAGCTGCCCCAGGGCGAGGGCCCGGCCCTGCTGCGGCTGCTCGGGCCGGCGGCCTCCGCCGCGCTGCTCGACCGCTGCGCCGACGACGATGCCGCCTACCTGCTGGCCGAGCTGGGCGACGACGAGGCCCGGGCAATCCTCGAGGCGATGAAGCCCGAGGAAAAGCAGGCTGTCGAGCAGTTGCTGATCTACGAGGAGGAGACCGCCGGGCGGATCATGACCCCCGATGTCTTCTCCCTTCACGAGGAGACCACCGTCGGCGAGGCCATCGCCGCGCTGCAAGCCGGGGGCGACGTGGAGATGGCCTTCTATCTCTACGTGGTCGATGAGCGGGAGCACCTGGTGGGGGTGCTGTCCCTGCGGGAGCTGCTGCTCCACCCTCCCGAGACCCGCCTCGGCGAGCTGATGAACAGCGACCTGATCACCGTGCAGACCAGCACCGATCAGGAGGAGGTCGCCAAGCTGGCGGCGAAGTACGACTTGCTGGCGATCCCGGTGGTCGACGAGCAGGGCCGGCTGGTGGGCATGGTGACCATCGACGACGTGGTGGACGTGCTGCGGGAAGAAGCGACCGAGGACATCTTCCGCATGGCGGGAACCTCCGAGGAGGAGCGCATCGAGCCGTCGATCCTCAAGTCGGTGCGCAGCCGCTTTCCCTGGCTGCTGGCGACCTGCGTCGGCGGGATCCTGGCCTCGATGGTGATCGCCGCCCACCAGCAGACTCTGGCCAACATCTGGGGGCTGGCGGCCTTCCTCCCGGTGGTACTGGGCATGGGGGGTGCGGCAGGCAATCAGGCGGCGACGGTGACCATCCGCGGACTGGCCACGGGCCGGATTCACGAGGGGGTCTTCGCCACTGCGGTGGCGCGGGAACTGGGCGTCGCCGGCCTGCTGGGTCTGCTCTACGGCACCCTTGTGGGCCTGGCCAGCATCGTGCTCGTCACCTCCTTCGCGGGCTGGGAGTCCTTCCCCGGCTGGACTTATCCCCTGGTCATCGGTCTGTCCCTTTCGGCTTCCATGCTGATCGCGACGATGGTCGCCTCGATGGTACCCATCGCTCTCGAGAAGGGCGGGATCGATCCGGCGGTCTCCACCAATCCCTTCGTCTCCACCTCCTCCGACCTGCTCGGCTCGCTGACCTATGTCACCTTGGCGAGCTGGTTGCTGCTCCAGTGAAACACCGGCAGTCGGAGGCCATCGTGCTCGAGGTGCGACCGAGAGAAGATGCCGACCGGGGCGTGACCCTGCTGCTGGGCAGCGGAGAGCTGGTGGTGGCCCATGCTCCGGCAGGGGCACGCTCGCGCCGCCGTTTCGGAGGCGCCCTCGAGCCCGGGGCCCGGGTCCGGGCCCGCTGGACCCATGCTCGGCAAGGCAGCCGGGCGGTGTTGACCGAGGCGGAGCCCCAGCGTCCGGCCCCCGCGCCGGATCCTCTCGAGCGTTACTACGCGGCCTGCCACCTGCTGGAGATGGCCCGGAACATCAGTCAGGAAGGACTGGTCGATCCGCGGGTCTTCCGGCTGGTGGATCGCTGTATCGAGGCTCTCGGCACCGGCGCCCCGGTCGACGCCCTGCTGCGCTACGCCGAGGCCTGGATGCTGCGCCTGGCCGGCGTGCTGCCCCCTCTCGATGCCTGCGAGGTCTGCGGAAGATCTCTCGGCGGCGGGGCCGGGCTGCACCTCGCTCCGGAGGTCGGGGCGAGGTGCCGGGAACACCGAGCGCCGGGGTCGGCGGCTCTCGGGCCGGAGGCGACGGCCTGGCTGCGTCGAAGTCGAACGGCGAGTCCCGATCGGCTCGAAGCCCTGGAAGAAGATGTCGACGAGCCCCTGCGCCGCGCCCTCGAATCGTTGTTGATCGCCTTGACGGGCCGCCGCCTGCGCGCCCTGGAGGCGCTGACCCGCCTCGGGCGGGAGAGGTCTTGAAATGAATGCACCTGCACCGCTGAGTTTCCAGGAGATGATCCTCGGCCTGTCTCGCTACTGGAGCGAGAAGGGCTGCGTGCTGCACCAGCCCTACGACAAGGAAGTCGGCGCCGGTACGATGCACCCCGAGACCTTCTTTCGCAGCCTGGGGTCGGAGCCCTGGCGGGTGGCCTACTGCCAGCCCTCGCGGCGCCCGGCCGACGGCCGCTACGGCGACAATCCGATGCGGGTCTACAAGCACTTCCAGTTCCAGGTGATTCTCAAACCCTCGCCGATGGACGTGCAGCAGCTCTACCTCGATTCCCTGGCGGCGCTGGGGGTCGAGCAGTCGGTTCACGATATCCGCTTCGAAGAAGACAACTGGGAGTCGCCCACCCTGGGCGCCGCCGGTGTGGGCTGGCAGGTGACGATGGATGGAATGGAGATTTCCCAGTTCACCTATTTCCAGGTCATGGGAGGGGTGGAACTCGAGCCCGTGCCGGTGGAGCTGACGTACGGCATCGAACGGATTTGCATGTTCATCAACGATATCCGCAACATCTTCGACATTCCCTGGGCGCCGGCCACTGCGGCAGGTCCGGCCGTACCTTACGGTGCACTACGCCGGCGGGCCGAGCGAGAGCAGTCGGCCTACAGTTTCGAACAGGCCGACGTGGCTCATCATCGGCAACTCTTCGACTGGGCCGAACGGGAGGCCGGTCGCCTGCTCGCGCACGGCGCGGAGGGGCAGGCGTCGGCGCCGTTGTTGATTCCGGCCTACGAGCGGGTGCTCGAGGCCTCCCACCTGTTCAACGTGCTCGATGCCCGCGGTGCGCTTTCGGTCACCGAACGCCAGGGGATGATCCAGCGCATTCGCCGCCTGTCGGTGGCCTGCGCGAAGGCCTGGATCGGCGAGCAGGAGGCCGGCCGATGAAGACCCTGCCACTGGTGATCGAGATCGGTTGCGAGGAAATTCCCGCGCGGATGCTGCCCGGTGCCGCGGCGGAGCTCGGGACGGTGGTG
>JALTMS010000529.1 GCA_027001345.1 Acidobacteriota bacterium
GCGATGTACAGGGCGTGGGGTACGATCGCCCTGCTGCTGGCGGCGGCGATCGTACCCCACGCCCTGTACATCGCCCGCGTCGGTGGCGACCACTTCGAGTACCGCCCGCTGGACTTTTACTTTCCGCTGCTCTTTCTGCTGGTCTACGAAGGACTGGCAAGCATCCCCGCCGGTCGACGCCGCGGTGTGCTGGCCGCAGGGGCGGTGGCGCTGATCGTGCTGGGCCTGGTGGAACTCCCCCTGCAATCACGGCTGCAAGCGCCCAGGGAGTACATCTCCGGCTTTCCCGGCGCCCAGTGGGCCCTGCCCCAGGGCGGCGCCACGTACATGGATCCCGACCGCGATCCGATCTATCGCTGGCCCCCCCTGCGTTTTCTCGCCCGGCTCCACGCTGCGGGCCTGCGCTCGCTCAGCCGTCGTTTCGTCGGCATCCGCCAGGAAGAGCACGCCCATTTCTCTCGCACCGTCACGACCTGCGGCCTTCAACTCCGTCGGGTGATCGACGAACGACGCCTGCCCCGCGACATCTACATCGCCATCGATTCGGTGGGTGCGATTCCCTATTACGGCCACGTCAGGACTCTCGACCGGCTGGGGCTGACCGATGCCCACGTCGCCCGGGGGGGGCACCGCAGCGACGGCGTGCGGGCGATGGCCCACGACCGCTACGCCTCGATCGCCTATGCCATCGAGCGCGGAGTGGATCTGTGGGCGGTGGACAACGTCCGGCCGATCATCCGCTACGACGATCCGGTGTTCGAGCCGGTGATGGAGCGCGCCGCCCGGGCCCGCGCACCGATCTACTGGGCCGACGTGGGCCAGGGCTACCTGCTGGTGGCCCTGCTGCTCGAGGAGATCGACGCTGCACGGGCACGGATGCCGGAACTGGACTTCCACCCGGCGCGGGATCGCGCCGCTCTGGCGACCTGGCTCGCCGCGCAGCGCAGCGGCGACGAATCGCTCACTCCGACTCCGGCTCGACCCCCAACCCGTCAGCCACCCGGTTGATGTAGTTGAAGTAGGCCGCCACCTGGACGGCAGCGTGAATCATCGCGTCGTCGGCGCCGGCCGCGCGCAGCGCATCGATGTCTTCCCGACAGCAACTCGCCGGCGTCAGCGTCAGCTTGCGGGCATAGTCCAGCAACGCCCGCTGGGCATCATCAAGGGCCGCCGAGGGATCAGCGGAGACCAGGGTTTCGACCTTGTCGGCGGGAGCCTCGGCACGGAGGTCCACGAGGTGCGCTTGCAGTCAGTAATGGCAGTCGTTGAGCCGCGAGACGGTCACCCCGATCAGCTCACGAAACCAGCGCGGCAGGGGCGAGTCCGGATGGAGCACGACCGCCTGATAAATGCCTCCGGAAGCGAGCAGAATGTGGGGCTCGAGGGACTGGGCCCGGACGATGCCGAAAACCCTGCCGGCCCGGCGGATCGCAGCCTGATAGACCCTGGCCAGCTTGCCCGTGGCGGCCTGGGGAGCGATGGTACGGATCCAGGTCATGGCGCCTCCTCCACTGTTTCCTCGTAGCTACAGCTCACCCCCCGCTCTCCGAGTTCTGTCAGGACGTGGCGGAACAGGGCGCTGTCGTCGCCCAGGCGCTCGGGGGCGATCACGCCCCTGGCCTCCACGCGACCCTGGTCGATCAGCCGGGCGACGATGGCGCAGGGGAAGGCGGTGGTGCGGGCCATGCTGCTCTGCTCCCGGCGCCGGTCGTAGCGATCGAGCAAGTCCCAGCTCAGGGTGACCCGCCGGCCGTCCCGACTGCCCCGGACGATCACCCGCATCACCGTCAGATCTTCCTCCCCCGGGCCGTAGCTCCAGGAGGGGAAGACCAGCTTGCTGAACAGGTCCACCGGCCGCAGACAGACTCCCTCGACCTCCACCGGCTCGGTGGAGAAGAAACCCGCATGGCGGAAGACCTTCATCAATTCCACGTGCCCCGGGTAGCGCAGGGTCTTTTCCTTCATGTCGGGGACGACCAGTGTCTCGACCAGGCTGCGCAGACCGTCGGTGTTGAAGGCCTCGACAGTGCCCACGCCCGGAAAGTCGATCAGCTCGCACTCACTCAGCGCCGGCTTTTCCACCACCCGCCCGCGCTCGACCAGGCGGCAGGGACGGGTGTACTCCTCGATCACGTCCCGCGGCGCGAAGGCCGCCTTGTACTCGAAGGGCCACTGGCGCACCACCGGCAGGCCGCCGACGTAGATCTCCACGCTCCGGGCCTGGTCCAAAGCGGCCACGCCGGCGCCGGCCATCATGTGGCTCAGCCCCGGCGCCACACCGCAGTCGGTGACCACGGTAACACCTGCCTGGCGGGCCTTTTCGTCGAGATCGGCGGCCCGCTCGGGCATGAAGGAGATGTCGCAGTAGTTCCTGCGAGCCTCGATCACCGCCTCGAGCACACGGTAGCCGATGGCACTGGAAAGGGCGCCGATCACCATTTCGTGACGGCCCGCGATCTCCTTGACCGTCGCGGAATCCGCCAGATCGGCGCACTCGACGCTGACCTTCGAGCCGACGCGGCGCTGAAGCTGCTCGAGGCGCGTGGCATCGCGATCAGCGACAGTGACCCGGTAGCCGCCCCCCCGAGCCAGATCCTCGGCGATCACCGAGCCCACCATACCCGCTCCCAACACCACGACGCTGCGCATTGTCCCTCGCCATCGACGGCAGGCTGCCCTGCCCGCCTTCCCCAAGTACAATAGCCGGCCCTGCAATGATTTCCAATGCACCGAGGTGCTCGATGTTCGACACGGCCAAGCTGCTGACAGACGTCTTCGACCCTCAGCCGGGGGAGCGGGCGGTGGTGATGGTGGACCTGCCCACCTCCGCTGTTCCCGACAATCCCCAGTGGCAGCAGCGACGGGCGATGGCGGCCGAGTGGCGCGACGTGCTCGAGCAGCTCGGCCGCCAGCGCGGCTTCGAGGTGCTGCCCCTGCTGACCTTCCCCGCCACCGGGGGCAACAATGCCGACCTGCCGGCCCGAGGAACCCTCGACGGTCAGAACGTCGAGCTGCTCACCACCCTGCTCTCCGCCACGCTGGTCATCGCCCTGACCGAATTCTCCGCCACCGCTCCGCTGGCTCACCTGGCCGACCGCAAGCGGGACTTCCGCGCCGCCTCGATGCCGGGCGTCGCCCGCAGCATGGAGCAGACGGCCCTCGCCGCGGACTACACCGAGGTGGCCCGCCGCTGCCGGCTGATCTTCGACAGGATGCAGGGCGCCGAGCTGTGCGACGTGACCTTCTCCACCGGCCACCGCTGCTGGTTCGATCTGCGCTTCCGCACCCCTGAAATGGACGACGGCTTCCTGCCCCGCTTCAAGCCCGGAGACCGGATCATCAACCTCCCTTCAGGGGAGACCTTCGTCGTTCCCTACGAGGGAGAACGCCAGGGAGTTCCGTCGTGGACCGCCGGCACGATTCCGGTCAGCGAAGAGGGCGAGACGGCCTTGTTCCGAATCCACGCCAACCGCGTGGTCGAGGTGGAGGGCAGCGGCCCGGTGGCCGGTAGGTACCGTGCACTGTTCGCCGAGGATCCGGCCCGGGCCAACATCGCCGAGCTGGCCTTCGGCGTCAATGACAAGGCTCGGGTCAGCGGCATCGTCCTGGAGGATGAGAAGGCCGGCTTCCACTGGGCCTTCGGCCGCTCGGATCACCTCGGAGGCGTGACCGGCGTCGACTGTTTCCGCTCCGCCTCGACGGTCGTGCATCAAGACATCGTCTACGCCCGGGGCAACCCGATTCGGGTCGAGCGCGCCACGCTGCGTACCCCGGGACGGGCGGACGATGACATCATCGTGGGTGGCAAATACCGATTCCAGCCCGGATGATGCGTGAGCCCTTCGGCCGCGCGTCCGCATCCGATGGGCTCATGCGCCGTCCGAGCTAGCAGGAGGTTGTCTTGAGATTCCCCTTCGGTCTGACCGCTCTGGCCCTGCTGCTCGTCGGCACCGGCCCGGCAATCGCCGCCCCTCCCCTGGAGCTGTCGGTGGTGCGGATCCTCAATCGATCCCAGCGCAGCAACTGGGTCGCCCCGTGGAACGCTCTGGGCACATCGACCAGCACCGGCAGTGGTTTCATCATCGATGGCGGGCTGATCATGACCAATGCCCACGTGGTCTCCGATGCCCGCCTGCTCTACGTCTTCCTGCACAACGACCCCAACCCTCACCAGCTCCGGGTCAAGGTCATCGGCCACGACTGTGACCTGGCGCTGGTCGAACCTGTGGAGGAAGGCCTGCTCGACGACTATCCGGCGCTGGAATTCGGCCCGCTGCCGGCCCATCGTTCGACGGTGGAGACCTACGGCTTTCCCGCCGGCGGCGAGCGCATCTCCTCGACCCGAGGCGTGGTCTCGCGCATCGAGATGCAGGCCTATGCCCACTCGGGCATCGACGCGCATCTGACCGTGCAGACCGACGCGGCGATCAATCCCGGCAACAGCGGCGGACCGGTGGTGCAAGACGGCAAGGTCGTCGGCGTGGCCTTCCAGGGCACCTCCCAGTTGGAGAACACGGGCTACTTCATTCCCACCGAGGTGGTCGATCACTTCCTGCGAGACGCGGCGGACGGCCGCTACGACGGCTACCCCGAGCTGGGGGTGATCACCTCCAACATGGAAAACCCGGCGGCGCGCAGAAGGGCGGGCATGAACGAAGGTCTCAGCGGCGTGCGCGTCGATGCGGTGTTCCCCGGCGGCAGCGCCGATGGCCACCTGCGCCCGGGGGACGTCCTGCTCGCCGTCGACGGCCACTCGGTGGCCAACGACGGTTCGACCTTGATCGACGATTTTCGCGGCGACTTCGGAGCGGTGGTCGATCGCCACCAGATCGGCGAACAGTTGCAGGTGCGCCTGCTGCGCGACGGGCAGGTGCTCGAGACCGCCGTGACCATGCGCTCGCTGCCCCGACTCCGGCTGCTGGCCAACAGCTACGATCGGCGACCACGATACTTCGTCTACGGCGGACTGGTCTTCATGCCCCTCGACCGGGAGCTGTTGTCGACCTACGGCCAGAACCTGCCACTGAAGACCGACCTGCTCTATGAACTCTACCAGCGGCCACTGGTCGAGCCGGGGCTGGACAAACGCGAACCGGTGGTCCTGCTGCGGCGCCTCGACCACGCGGTCAACGCCAACATGGCCTGGCACCGCGACCAGGTGGTCGAAAAGGTCAACGGGAGAAAGATCCGCGACCTCGAAGACCTGATCGATGCGGTGGAATCGAATCGCGGACGCTTCCACGTCTTCGAGTTCACCTATCACCACCGCTTCGGTGTGCTCGACCGCGAGCAGGCCGACGCCGCCAACGAGGAGATCCTTCACCTCTACGGCATTCCCGAGGATCGACACCTATGAACGGCCGGAGCGTCTTCTCCCTCGTCGCCTTGCTGCTGCTCTCGCCCCTGATCGCCGGGCACGCCGAGGCCGCCACCTCCGACTATGCCTCGCGAGTCGTGACCGTGGAGGTCACCTACCAGAGCTGGAACGAAGACCGTCCGTGGATGAAGAACGAGCCGGCCGCGCGCAGCGCTTCGGCAGTGCCTCTCGACGGACACCGGCTGCTGACCACCGCCCAGACCGTCGCCGACGCCACCCTGATCCAGGTGACCAAACACGGCTCGTCGAGCAAGATCCCGGCCCGCGTACTGCACATCGACCTCGACGCGGACCTCGCGCTGCTCACGGTGGAGGACGAGAGCTTCTTCGACGACCTGACGCCGGTGGAACTGGCTGCCTCGATTCCCACCGAGGGTGATCTCTCTTCGGTGCGCTGGCGTCGCCGTCAGCTCGAAGTTTCCAGCAGCCGGGTCACACGCCTGCAAGTGCAAGAGGTGTACTACGGCAATCTGTCCCACGTCTTCCTCTTCTTGCGGACCGATCTCGCCGGCGGCGGTTGGGCCGAGCCGATCTTCGACGGGACACAGCTCGTCGGCCTGAGCACCTCGCAGAGTGACCAGGTGATGCGGGCCATCCCGGCCACCGTGATCCGCCAGTACCTCGAGGCGGTCGCGGCACCGGGACCCTACCCCGGCCTGCCCACCTTGTGGCTGGTCTGGCAAACCAACCGCGACCCGGCCCTGGCCGCCTTCCTCGGCCTCGAAGGCCCTCCCCGGGGAGTGGTGGTGCGCGCGGTACCCTGGGGCTCGTGCGCCTTCGGCGTGCTGCGCGAGCGGGACATCCTGCTCGAGGTCGACGGCCACTCCATCGATCCCGACGGCTACTACCAGCACCCGGACTATGGCCGGCTGGCGTTCACCAACATCGCCATCGACGGACACCGTACCGGCGACCGCATTCCCCTCGTGGTGCTCCGCGACGGCAAAGAGATCGAGCTGCAACTCACACTCCACTCCTATCCGGCGCGAATGCAGTTGATCCCCTGGCAGCGGAAGAACCAGGCGCCGCCCTTCCTGATCGCCGGCGGACTGCTCTTTCGCGAACTCGACGGCCCCTACCTGCGCTCGTGGGGCAAGAACTGGGAGCGCAAGGCTCCGACCAACCTGGTCGCTCTCTGGAAGCGGGATCGCCACGGACAGCTCCCGGAGCGGAGGCGGGTGGTCCTGCTGACAGCCGTGATTCCCGACGCGATCAACGTCGGCTACCATGACCTGCGGGACCTGGCCGTGGCGCGGGTCAATGGCCGGGCGGTCGATTCGATCAACGCGCTGGCCGAGGCGCTGGCCCACCCCGTAGGAGGCTTTCAGGTCATCGAGTTCGAGCCCAACATGAACCGTGCGGAAGTCGTGCTCGACGCCGACGGCTTCGAGACCGCCACGGCCCGCATCCTCGGGGAATACAACATCCCCCTCGGTGGCCGCCAGGACCCGCCCTTCGCGATGCCCTACGGCGAGGCGCAGCGATGAACGGCCCCCTCTTCGCTGCCAACCTGGTGGCGGTCGTGCTGGCTCTACTGGCGGCGATCGTCAGCGGTCGGGTGGGCTGGCGGCGCGCCCACATCGTCATCGTCACGCTGACCACGGTGTTGCTGGCCGTCGCCGTCTGGCAGGCGGAACTCTACGGCCAGCACCTCGCTTTCGAACCCTGGCGCCTGCGACTGCACCTGGTGCTGGCCTCGGCGACCCTCGCCTGCCTGCTGCCGGTAGCCTGGACGGGGCTGGCCATCGTCCGGGAAACGGGCCGACAAGGCACCCATCGCTGGTGGGTGGTGGCCTTCATGGTCCTGGCCGTCTCGGCCATCGTCAGCGCCCTGTGGATGATGGCCACGGCGCTGGAAGTCGCGCCGACCGATACCCATCCGGTGTAACCGGGCAGGAGATCCGATGGACTTCCGAGAGGTCATGGAAAGGCGTTCGAGCTGCCGCAAGTTCAGGCCCGATCCCATCGATCCGGAAACCCTCCGCGAGCTGGTACGCCTGGCCGGGCTGGCCCCCTCCCCGGCCAATGCCCAGCCCTGGCGTTTCATCGCGGTGAGCAACAAGACCTTGCTCGAGACCATGGCCGCCGAGGTGCGCCGGCGGACGGAAGAGGTCTTCCCGGCCCCCCGCACCGAGCCGGGACGGGCGGCATTCGAGCGGCTGCTGTGGTTCTCGACCTTTTTCGCCGAGGCTCCGGTGGTGATTTTCGCGGCGCTGTCTCCCTACCGCGCGGTGGCCGCGGAGGCTCTCGAGGGCCACGCCCATCCGACCCACGACGAGATCAACGCCATGCGCCAGCAGCCGGATCTTCAGTGCCTGGGCGCGGCCATCGAGCACCTGCTGCTGGCCGCCACCGGCCTGGGTCTGGCGGGCTGCTGGCTGGCGGCCCCCCTGGTGGCCCGGCGGGAAATGGAGCAGATCCTCGGCCTGACGCCGCCGTGGCGCCTGGCCTCTCTGGTGGCTGTCGGCCGCCCGGCCCTGCTGCTCAACACGGAAAAAGAGCGCAAACCCCTCGAGCAGATCTTCGAACTGATTCCCTGACCCTCCGGCTCGCTTACCAGAGCGCGGGAGCGGGTTTGACCTGGGGGCAGGGTTCGCCTAGATTGACCGGGCTACGATCCATGCGCCGCGTGGGCGCGCCGGTGTCGCAAAACGCTGAGACACCGGAAATCGACTCGGGAGACACGAAGAATGAAACGAGTACTGTTGGTAGGGATCCTGCTGATCGGCTTCTGCATCGTTCCAGCGCTGGCACACGACCATGATTCGGAGCCGGCGAGCCCCTGGTCCGGCTGGTATCTGGGCTTCGGCCTGAGCAGCGCTTCCGGCCAGTGGGATGTCAACGGCTCGGCAGATGGCGGCGAAGTGCTGCACGGCACGGAAGACGACTCCGGCGGCTGGAACGCTGCGTTCGGATACAACTTCCAGATCTCCGACAGCTTCCTCCTCGGCCTCGAAGGCTCCTACATGAGCACCGAGCTGCGCGGGACCGCTGCGCCGGGCTGGAGCTACGCACCCGGTGACGTGGATGGCGCCGCCCACGCAACCTACCGCATGCCTCGGATCGCGAGCCTCGTCGGCCGTCTGGGCTTCGTGGCCGGCTCGGGCTGGATGCTGCACGTCGATGCCGGTGTGGCCAGGGGCACGCTCTACCACCAGTGGAGCGATCTCGACTCCCTCGACGAGGGCGAGTTCGGCGGAGCTTCGAAGGACGCCTCGGGAGTCGTGCTCGGGATCGGCGCAGCCTGGTCGATCAACTCCCAGTGGGCCTTCACCATCGACTACCGCAGCATCGATTTCGACAAGGAAACCTTCGACTACGGCGATATCGACAGCTACGGTCTGCCCTGGCGCTTCAACGTCGATCCCCAGGTGGACACGCTCAACTTCGGCCTGACCTACAAGTTCTGATCCAGCTCCGATGAACCGGCCCCGGCCCCGGCAGGGCTCCAGCGCGTGCCCTGGCCGGGGCCGTAGATCATCGCGGTGACGAGCAGCCGGCGGGTCGCCAGCGTCAGCCCGCGAAACTCCGGCTCGGAGAGGAAAAGGATGATCTGTCCCCGACCCTGGGCCTGTCGGGTGAGATAGGCGGTGTGGGCCCAGCGGGCCGCGGCCTCGGGCCAGAGAAGACCGCCGAGATGCAGGCGATCGGGAGCGGCCAGGCGCACGACCACCTGCACCGGCGGCGCGGCCACCAGGGCCATCGTCGATCGCACCCAGAGGGGCATTTCTCCGGCCATGCCCGCCGCCAGCCAGCTCTCCGCATCGACCTCTCCCCGCAGCATCGCTCCGCGCGGGTGAAAGCTTCGCAGACGGGCATCGGCCTGCTCGATCATTTCCTTCGGGGGCTTGTTCTCGAAACGACCGGGCCAGGCCCGGGCCAGCCACTTTGCGAGGGGCACCGGAGTGGTCAGCCCCGGCCGCAGCCCCTGGAGCTTCGCGCCGAAGGCCACGGCGCCCGGCCCGATCAGGGGTGCGATGGCGTAGGGATCGGCCGCGGCGGCCGCACCCTCCTGCTCCTTGCCGGTCAGGCCCAGAGCCCGCCGCCAGCCGGCGCGGCCGGCAAGTTCGGGCTCGAGTCCGGCCACCGGCGGGGGATAGCGATCGAGGACCTCGCGCCGGAGCCGGACGCTGCCCAGACCGCTGTCGATCTCGGCGACGAAGGCCGCTGACGAAGCGATGCCGATCAGCGTGCCGCCCGCCTCGACCCACTGCCCGAGCGCATCGAGCTGGCGCTGGCCCAGCATCCCACGGAAGGCCCGGCTGCTGGTCATCAGCGGCGGCAGGACGAGCACGTTGTAGCGCGCCAGATCGACGCGCCCCAGACGCCCGACATCCACTGCCGTGAAGGGCTGGTCGAGCACCTCGTCGAGCAGGTGCCAAACTGCACCGTAGGAAGCCGGAGCGATGGGCATGCCGGTGAGTACCGCGATGCGCGGACGGCGCAGCAGATCGAAACGGCCGCCACCGAGATCGGGTCCCTGCTGACTGTCGGCGGTAGCCGTGCCGTGGACCGTCAGCCGGTGACGGCGAGCGGCGGCATCGAGAATCTCCGCCACGTTCTCCGGGTTCTCCTCGCGCACCAGCAGCAGGCTGCCCGCGCCGTAGTCCCGGCCGCCGATGCGGAAGGGATCCTTGCCCCGGCGCAGGGTCAGCCCCCGGCGCATCAGCGCGGCGGCCAGAGCCGCGCTGCGATCCGGAGCGCCGTCGATCAGAAAGCCGAAGCCGTCGCGAGGTCCCGCGATCCCACCGGCGGGCGCGGGAGGGGCGGAGGCGGTGGGCGACCACGGACCCGCCGGCAGGGAGCGACTCCAGTAGGCATCGAGACCGTAGGCCAGCGGCAGTGACCAGGCGGTGGTCTCGTAGAGCCGGCTGCCCTTGCCCCGCTCGAGATACTCCCGCTCCTCGCGGAGGAAATCGGCGCCCATCGGCACATGGGGATCGAAGAGCACGCGCACCAGCGGCCCGGCGATCTGGTCGGTGGGCACCAGCAGGCTGCCGGCGGCCAGGGCCACCTCGTGCTTCTCGCCGTCCAGGCCATCGACCAGCCCCGCGACCTCCGTCGTCTCCGTCAGGCGCCGGAAGTCGATGCCCTGAGCGGCGAGCAACTCGGCGAGGTGATCGACCCGCTCGGGGAAGGCTCGGCGATCGACGATCCAGGCCCGGGGTGAGGTCTTGCGGGCCCGGGCGATCAGCCGCCGGCGGTATTCGACGAAATCGCTCATCACCTCGGCGCGGTTGTCGGCCAGCGTGCGGAGGTTGGCCATCGAGGAAGTCAACTGGTGCTCGACAGCCTGGGCGAAGCTGCGACGGGCGCCGGAACGCTTGCGCACCAGGGTGCCGTCGGTCTGGGACATCTCGTAGAGGATGCCCAGCGCGCCACGGTAGGCCGCCCAGGACGATCCGTAGCCGGGAAAGAACTCCTCGTTCCACTCACCGGTGTAGTAGCCGAAGCCCCGGGCGTCGAGGGCGCGGGCCTGGTCGGCGGAAAAGCGCAGGGCCCAGGCGCGATGATAGGCCGGGCGGTGAGGATTGAAGGGATGGCGGGAGGGCGAGAAGAGGTAGCTGCTCTCGGGCCCCATCTCGTGGCTGTCGACCATCAACTGGGGATTCCAGCGAGCGATCTCCGCCGAGCGCCGGCTCTCGGGCTGGACCATGGTGAACCAGTCGCGGTTGAGATCGAAGAGGTAGTGGTTGCCCCGTCCCCAGGGCCAGACGTTGGTGTGGGACAGATCACTGGGATCCTCGCTCGGCCGCCGGTGAGCGAAGGCCGCGACCTGGGCCAGGAAGCGCTCGCGCCCGTCGGGGTTCTCGCAGGGATCGATCAGCACCAGCATTTCCCGGCGCAGGCGCTGCGCGGCGCCACCCTCCCCTGCCACCAGCCAGTAGGCCAGGACCACCGCCGCGTCGGTGCTGCTCAGCTCGTCTCCGTGAATCCCGTAGGCCATCCAGGCCACGGCACGGGCCTGCCCGAGGGCGGCAGCATCCGAGGTGGCGGGATCGGTCAGAGCGGCGTGGCGAGCGCGGAAGCCGTCGAGATCGGCGATCACCTCCGGCTCGCCGACGGCGAGCACCACCATCTCGCGTCCCTCGTGGCTCTGCCCGTACTTCAGCAGCCGGGCCCGGGGAGACAGCTCGG
>JALTMS010000530.1 GCA_027001345.1 Acidobacteriota bacterium
CGTGCTGCGCGAGCAGGCCGAGCGCTGGGCCGAGCAGCCGATGGTCGGCCGGACCCACGGTGTCAACGCCGAGCCGATCACCCTGGGCCTGAAGATCGCCAGTTGGGCCACCGAGATGGCTCGCAGTCGCGAGCGGCTGGTCCGGGCCCGGGAGACGATTCGCTACGGCAAGCTCTCCGGGGCGGTGGGTACCTGCGCCCAGCTCTCGCCGGCGGTGGAAAAGGCGGTGATGAAGAAGCTGGGGCTGAAGGTCGAGCCCGTCGCGACCCAGGTCATTCCCCGGGATCGTCACGCCGAGGTGCTGACCACTCTGGCCTTGCTGGCTGCGGGCCTCGAACGCATCGCCACCGAGATTCGCCACTTGCAGCGCACGGAGGTGCGGGAAGTCGAAGAGCCCTTCCGCAAGGGGCAAAAGGGTTCGTCGGCGATGCCTCACAAGCGCAACCCCATCGCTTGCGAGAACACCACGGGCCTGGCCCGGGTGGTGCGTTCCAATGCGCTGGCGGCGTTGCAGGACATCGCCCTGTGGCACGAGCGGGATATTTCCCACTCTTCGGTGGAGCGGGTGATCATTCCCGACAGCTTCATCCTGCTCGACTTCATGCTGGGGAGGATGACGCGGGTCGTACGGGACATGCACGTCTACCCCGACGCGATGGCCCGCACCCTCGAGCGTTCGAAGGGGCTGATCTTCTCCCAGACCCTGCTACTGGCCCTGGTGGGAGCCGGGTTGACACGGGAGGACGCCTACGCTCTGGTGCAGCGCAACTCGATGGCCGTCTGGGCCGGCGAGCATCCTGATTTGCTCGAGGCTTGCCTGGGCGACGAGGAGATCGTCGGCCTGCTGGGTGCGGCGGGAGTGCGCAAGGCCTTCTCTCTCCGGCGTCTGCTGCGCTGGGTGCCGAACATCCTACGCCGAGGTCTGGCGGTGCTCGGCTAGCCCGGACCGTGCATGAAACTTCGTAGACAGGGCATGCGGATACAATGGCCCTTTCTGGAGGGATCAATGCGATGACGCGAGACGGCGCAGGCAGCCCGCGCACCGACGGCTTTCGAGACGAGTGCGGCGTGGCGGCGGTCTTCGGTCATCCGGAGGCGGCGAACCTGGTCTACCTCGCGCTCTACGCCCTCCAGCACCGGGGGCAGGAGTCGGCGGGAATCGCCGCCGGCGACGGCGAACGGATCCGCCGCTCGGTGGGTATGGGACACGTCGCCGAGGTCTTCACCCCCCAGCGTCTCGAAGAACTCGCCGGCACCCATGCCATCGGCCACGTGCGCTATGGCACGGCAGGGGGATCGGTGCTCGAAAACGCCCAGCCCCTGCGCATGACCCATCGTCGGGGACCGGTGGCTCTGGCTCACAACGGCAATCTGGTCAATGCCCTGACCTTGCGTTCGGAACTGGTGCGGCAGGGATCGATCTTCCGAACCACCTCGGACACCGAGGTGATCCTGCACCTGATCGCTCGCTCCCGGGCCGCACGGCTGGAAGACGCACTGGCCGAAGCCCTGGGCCAGGTGGAGGGGGCCTATTCGCTGGTGGTGGCCGATCAGGGGCGGGTGATCGTGGCGCGCGATCCGCGGGGCTTTCGCCCTCTCTCCCTCGGACGCCTGCCCGACGGGGCGCCGGTGGTGGCCTCGGAGAGCTGTGCGTTCGACCTGATCGGCGCTCGCTTCGAGCGCGACATCGCCCCCGGAGAAATGCTGGTGCTCGGTCCCGGCGGCGAGGAGGCGTCGTTTCATCCGTTTCCCGCTGCGGACCCCGCACCCTGTATCTTCGAGTACGTCTACTTCTCGCGGCCCGACAGTTACGTCTACGGTCGCAGCGTGGGGCAGGTGCGCCGGGCGATGGGTCGGCGGCTTGCTGCCGAGCAGGGCGTGGACGCTGACCTGGTGGTACCCGTGCCCGACAGCGGCGTGCCCGCGGCGATCGGCTTTTCCCACGCCTCGGGAATTCCCTTCGACTTCGGCCTGGTGCGCAACCACTACATTGGCCGCACATTCATCGAGCCGGCCCAGTCGATCCGTCACTTCGGAGTGAAGATCAAGCTCAACGCCGTGCGGGCGTTGATCGCAGGGCGGCGGGTGGTGCTGGTGGACGACTCCCTGGTGCGCGGCACGACGATGGCCAAGATCGTCACCATGGTGCGGGCGGCGGGAGCACGGGAGATCCACGTGCGTATCTCCTGTCCTCCCACCGTGGCCCCTTGTTACTACGGTGTGGATACACCGAGCAAGGAAGAGCTGATCGCCTCCCACACCGAGGTGGAGGCGATTCGCGCCTTCATCGAGGCCGATTCCCTCGGCTATCTCTCTCTCGAGGGGTTGACGCGCGCAGTGCAGGGGGGTGATGGCGAGTTCTGCGTCGCGTGTTACACGGGCGACTATCCCGTCCCGCTTTCCGACGGCGCCGAAGTGCGGCGGGAGATGCGGCTGATCGACGAATCGGTGGAAGAAATCGGCGGCATCGGCGGGCGCCAGGAGAAGAAGCGATGAACGAAGAGCGGCAGCGGCGGGCGATGACCTATCGGGACGCGGGGGTCGATATCGACGCCCAGGATCGGGCCCTGGCCCAAATTCGAGCCCACCTGGCATCGACGAAGACCGCCGGCGTGCTTTCCGACCTGGGTTCTTTCGGCGGGCTGTTTCGCGTGCCGGCCGATGTGGACGAGCCGGTGCTCGTGGCCAGCGCCGACGGGGTGGGTACCAAGCTGATGGTGGCCTGGAAGGTGGGGCGGCACGACACGGTGGGCGAGGACCTGGTCAATCACTGCGTCAACGACATCCTGGTGATGGGCGCCCGGCCCCTGTTCTTCCTCGACTACTTCGCCGTCGGGCGCCTCGACCCTCTCGTCGCCGAGCAGGTGGTGGCGGGGGTCGCGCGGGGATGCCGCCATGCGGGCTGCGCCCTGCTGGGCGGCGAGACCGCCGAGATGCCGGACATGTACCGTCCCGACGAGTACGACCTGGCGGGCACCATCGTGGGCATCGCTTCCCGCGGCGCCCTGCTCGACGGTAGCCGGGTCGGCTGCGGC
>JALTMS010000531.1 GCA_027001345.1 Acidobacteriota bacterium
GCGACGATGGCACCGGAGGTGATGACCGCCTCCCTGCCCGCCGATCGCGACGGCCTGCTGGCCCGTGACGCTCACCGCTCGCTCACCCCCCTGCTCGATCGCTGCAGCGTGCTGGCCCTCGGCCCGGGCATCGGGTCGAAGGCCACGGTGGCGACCGAGGTCCGCCGGCTGCTGCGCACCGCATCCCTGCCGGTGGTGCTCGACGCCGACGGCCTCGGCGCTTTCACCGGAAGGCACCTCCGCTCGCTGGCGCGTCACCGCGCCCCACTGGTGATCACCCCTCATCCCGGTGAGGCGGCCCGGCTGCTCGGCAGCAGCTCCGCGGCGGTGCAGGCCGACCGGCTCGCCGCGGCCCGAGCCCTGGCCGAAGCCATCGATGGAGTCTGCGTACTCAAGGGCTACCGCACGCTGACCGTCTCGGCCGACGGCACGACGATCATCAACCCCACCGGCAATCCCGGCATGGCCAGCGGAGGCATGGGCGACCTGCTGACGGGCATCATCGCGGCGCTGCTGGCCCAGGGCCTCGAGGCCCTCGAAGCCGCGGCCCTCGGCGCCTACCTCCATGGCCTGGCCGCCGATCTGAGCGTCGAGCAGGAGGAGGCCCCGGCCAGCCTGGTCGCCACGGCGGTGGCCCGGGCCCTGCCCGCCGCTCTGCGGCGGATCGGGGGGCCATCCGAGTGAGCGGCGACTCCCTGAGCTGGACCAGCCGCAGCGAAGAACAGACCGAGCAGGCGGGTCAGGCCCTGGCCGCCGAACTGACGGGGGGGGAGATCCTCTCCCTCAGCGGCACCCTCGGGGCCGGCAAGACGGTTTTCGTCCGCGGCCTGGCCCGCGGCCTGGGCCTCGAGGAGCGGGCGATCGCCTCGCCCTCCTTCGTGCTCGCCACCCTTCATCCCGGTCAGCCAGGCCTGCTGCACGTCGATCTCTACCGCCTGGCGGATGGCGCAGGCATCGACGATCTGGGCCTCGAGGATGCGATGGAGGACGGACACGTGGTGGCGGTGGAGTGGGGCGAGCGCCTGCCGGAGTGGCTGGCTCCCCATGCCTGGACAGTCCGCATCGACCTGGCCGGCGACGAACGCCGCATCACCGCCGCGCCCCCGCTGGCAGCGACTACTCGAGGCGATAGTTCGGCGCCTCACGGGTGATGATCACGTCGTGGGCGTGGGATTCCCGCAGCCCTGCCCCGGTGATCCGCAGGAATCGCGCCTTCTCTTGCAGCTCGGTCACGGTCCGGGCCCCGCAATAGCCCATCCCCGAACGCAGACCACCGACGAGCTGGTAGACCATGTCCTTCAGCCGCCCCTTGTAGGGCACCCGGCCCTCGATGCCTTCCGGCACCAGCTTGCGCTCATCGTCCTGGTCCGCCTGCCCGTAGCGATCCTTCGAGCCGTCCCGCATCGCCGCCAGCGAGCCCATCCCGCGGTACTCCTTGAAGGTCCGTCCCTGAAAGAGCACCGTGTCGCCCGGGGATTCCTCGGTGCCTGCGAAGAGCGAGCCGATCATCACCGCGTCGGCTCCCACCGCCAAGGCCTTGGTGATGTCGCCGGAGAACTTGATCCCGCCGTCGGCAATGACCGGAATGCCCACCCGGCCGCAAGCCCGAGCCGCCGCCGCGATGGCGGTCAACTGGGGCACGCCGCAACCACTGACCATGCGGGTGGTGCAGATGCTGCCCGGACCGACACCGACCTTGACCGCATCGACTCCCCGATCGACCAGCGCCCGGGCGCCCTCCTCCGTGCCCACGTTGCCGGCGATCAACTGCACCTCGGGGCAGCGCTCCCGAATCCGATCGATCACCTCGAGCACCCGCCGGGAGTGCCCGTGGGCGGTGTCCACCGCCAGGATATCCACGCCGGCCTCCACCAGCGCCGAGCAGCGGTCGAGGGTGTCGTCGCCAGTGCCCACCGCAGCACCCACCAGCAAGCGACCGTGAGAGTCCTTCGCAGCCTGGGGGTACTCGATGCGCTTTTGTATGTCCTTGTAGGTGATCAGCCCCTTGAGCTGATAGGAGGCATCGACCACCAGCAGCTTTTCGATGCGGTGTTCCTGGAGCAACTCCTGGGCCCGCTCGAGATCCGTTCCTTCCGGCACGGTGACCAGGTTCTCGCGGGTCATGTACTGCTCGATGATCGCGTCGTGGTCGGTGCAGAAGCGCAGGTCCCGATTGGTCAAGATACCCACCAGCCGGCCCGCGGGATCAGTGATCGGCACGCCCGAAATCTTGTATCGCGCCATCAGCGCCAGCGCTTCCTTCACGGGGCGATCGGCGGTCATGGTGATCGGATCGACGATCATCCCCGACTCGGAGCGCTTGACCTTGTCCACCTCTGCCGCCTGCCGCTCGATGGGCAGGTTGCGGTGAATCACCCCCAGGCCGCCGAGCTGTGCCAGGGCGATGGCCAGCCGCGCCTCGGTGACCGTATCCATCGCCGAAGCCAGCAGGGGGATCTGCAGGCGAATGCTGCGGGTCAGGCGGGTGGAGGTGTCCACCTCGCCGGGCAGCACCTCGGAATAGGCCGGCTGTAGCAGGACGTCGTCAAAGGTCAGTCCGAGGGGAATCTCGTGGTGGCTCATCGCGGGCCTCGCGTGGGGGTCGTGCGGAGTGGCGCGATTCTACGCGCCGCCCAGCGAGGCGTCCAGCCGGGCGGTCGCCGCCCGGGCTCTCACTGCCCGAGGCGGTGTCCGCAACCGGGACAGAAGCGCGCACCCGGCGGATGCTCGGCACCACACTCCGGACAGGCCGCCGCCGCCGCCTTCGCGCCGCAGTGCTGGCAGAAGCGCGCATCGGCGGCCAGAGCCCGGCCGCAGGCTCCACAGGCTGCCGTGGCGACCGCCGTCGAGCTGCCGGCGGCCGGAGCGCCGCCGCCACCGAGAGCCTCGCGGATCAGACCCGGCATCGCCATGCCCAACCCCGCTCCCACGCCGAGGCCCATTCCCTGTCCAGCGCTCGAGCCCCCCTCGCCCTGGCCCGCCGCCGCGTCGCCCAGGGCGCGGGCAGCCTTGAAGCCCATGTAC
>JALTMS010000532.1 GCA_027001345.1 Acidobacteriota bacterium
TGGCCCGATCGACAAGGAGCTGATCACCCCCACGGGCGCGGCCCTGCTCCGGGCGGTAGTGGACGACTTCGGCCCACTGCCCGGTCTGCGGATCGAAGCCTCGGGACACGGGGCCGGAGGCCGGGATGATCCGGGCCTGGCCAACGTGCTGCGGGGAGTGTTGGGGATGGCCTGCGACGGATCCGCGCCCCGGCACCGGCGAGTGGGCGTGGTGACCACCGCCCTCGACGACATCTCCCCCCAGGATCTGCCCCCCCTGACCGAGACCCTGCGGGCCGCCGGCGCCCTGGACGTGTGGACCCAGCCGCTGGCGATGAAGAAAGGTCGTCCCGGCTTCCTGCTGACGGTGATCACCCCCGCCGGCGAGGGCCGACGCCTGGCCGAGGTCCTGCTGCGAGCCAGCCCCAGCCTGGGTGTCCGCGTGCGCGAGGAGGAGCGCCTGGAATGGGCCCGGGATACGATTCCCGTGGAAACCCCGTGGGGCACGGTGAGGATCAAGCGGGCCATCGACGGCGCGGGCCACGTGCTGCGCGGGGTCCCGGAGTTCGAGGACTGCCTGGCCGCCGCCCGCGCCGCCTCGGTCAGCGTCGACAGGGTGCGACGGGCGGCCCACCGGGCCTTCGAAGACCGCGGCCCCGCAGATCCGACACGGAAGGAGGACGAGGCGTGAGCCGGACAGAGGGCGTGATCTCCATCGAGCAGGTGGGCCGGGTGGAACTGCGCGTGGCCCGCATTGTGGCCGCCGAGCCCCACCCCGACGCCGATCGCCTGCTGCGGCTGCGAGTGGACCTGGGCAGCGAGCAGCGGCAGATCATCGCCGGCATCGCCGAGGCCTACGCACCGGACGCGCTGCTGGGCCGCAGCATCGTGGTGGTGGCCAACCTCGAGCCCGCTCGGCTGCGGGGCCAGGTCTCGGAAGGGATGCTGCTGGCGGCTACCGGCGAAGACGGCCGCCCCCACTTGCTGACCCTGGACGGCGATCTGGCTCCCGGCGCCAAGATCAGTTGAGCGCTGACGGACGAAGATCCTCGGCCAGCCGGGCCAGAGTCCGAGCATTCCACCCCCCGGCGATCACCGCGACATTCCCCTGACGGGCGGTGTCCGACTGCCCCTCGAGCAACACACGCAGCCGCACACCACCAGGAGGAGCAGCCGTCAGGGCCAGCAGGGAGGCGCCTGCGACCATGGTGATCCGGTCACGATCGACCCACGGATCCTCGGCCAGGGCCTCGAGCGCGGCGCGCACCTGCCGGTCGAGAACCTCGGGACGCGGCGGAGTGTCGATCACCCACAGGGAGCGACCCTCCCGGGTCCAGGCATCGAATGCGATCACCGCGAGACGCGCCCGATGGGGCGAGTCGGCCCAGACCAGCAGGGCCGGCTGCCGCCCCCGAACCGCCCGGCAGCGATAGAGGGCCGCGGGGAGAGCCGTACCGTCGTCATCGACGATCTCCAGATCCTGGCGGCAGGCGGCCGCCGGTGGCGGTGGAGCAGAAAGCCTGGCGAGGTAGACCGCTGCCAGGCCCACCCCGGCAAGGATCGTGGCAGCGACCAGCGGCCAGCGAATCGAGGGCTTCATGATCTCTCTTCGGAAGACTCCCCGCCGCCCGCCGGGCCCTTGGGGGCGGCGTCCGGCGCACGCTTCTTGCAGCGACCTGCCTGGCAGTTCCCGCCGCCCGCTCCACGCCGCGACCCCTTGCGTCGAGCCTTGCCGCCACCACCGCGACCGGGATCGTCCAGCTCGTAGCGCAGGCAGCACATCAGGCGGCCGCACTGGCCGGAGATCTTCGACGGGTTGAGGGGCAGCCCCTGGGCCTTGGCCATGCGCATCGAGACCGGTGCGAAGCCGTCGAGGAAGCGCGCGCAACAGAGGGACTGGCCGCAGTGGCCCACGCCGCCCTGTAGCACCGTGGCATCGCGTACGCCGATCTGCCGCAATTCCACCCGCGCTCGCAGACGCCGGGCCATGTCCCGCACCAGGGCGCGGAAGTCCACCCGGCCGTCGGCCACGAAGAAAAAGGTCGCCTTGCCGCCGGAGGGGGTCAGATCGGCCCGCAGCACGCGCATCGGCAGGCCGTGCTCGGCAACCATCTCCCGGGCGATTTCGAGCCACTCCTGGCGCCGGGCCTCGATGTGGGACTGCCGCTCCTCGTCGGCCCGGCTCGCCCTCCGCAGCACCTTGCCCCGGGGTTTGCGCCCACCCCAGTCCAGCTCGAGGGGCACCCGCGCCACCCAGCCGAAGGTCGTCTTGCCGTCGATTTCCACCAGCAGGCGGTCACCGACGCCCAGATCCTCGAAGCGGGTCGAGCACGTGACGGGCTTGGCCTGGCCGGGAATCTCCACCTGGATGCTGAGCACGAAGCCTTCTCCTCCGGGCCCCATCGTAACCGATCCGCCCGACGCCGCCCCAACACCCATCGCACCACCCCTCTCCGTCCGCGTGCTCCGGAGCGAGCCACGAAATGTGGCAGACTGCGTGACGACGACGAGTCGGGCGAACGGCATCAGGAGGCTCTGGCACATGCGATCGATTGTCGTGGCGTTGCTTTTCGCGATCACACCTGGCTGCGGCTCTCCCCCACCTCCCGCCGCGAACACCGACAGCCGCCCGGAATTGCTCCGGGCCCTCGACGGGCAGTGGACGATGACGGGAGACGTGATGGGAAAGCCCGTCGTCTACGACATGCTGGCCGGCCCGACGCTGGCCGGGGCGTTCACCGAGATTCACATGATCGACGCAAAGCAGCCTCCGGAGTACGAGGCCCGGGTGTTCATCGGCTACGACGACGAGAGCGACAGCATCATTGCGCACTGGATGGACAGTTTCGGCGCCAGGTATTCGATTCCACACGGCACCGGAACGCTCACCGCCGATACGATTCGCTTCGTCGTGCCTTACGCGGATGGGCCCTTTCGCGACACCCTGATCTACGACGAAAAGGGCGGAGCCTGGCAATTCGTGATCGAGGCCTCCCAGGGCGACGGCTCGTGGAAACACTTTGCCCGGTATAGCGTCCAGCC